>CAMWJY010000188.1 GCA_947174685.1 uncultured Mollicutes bacterium
CATCCTTCATTCCCTTTAGAATACGACCAGGTAAAGCTCCGATATAGGTTCTTCTATGTCCTCTAATTTCAGATTCATCACGGACTCCACCTAAGGATTGCTTAATAAACTTACGTCCTAAAGCTTCACTTATGGATTTAGCCAAAGAGGTCTTACCTACTCCTGGAGGACCTGCAAAGCATAAAATCGTATTTGGATTTTTACCAGTCATCATTTTAACTGCTAAATATTCAACAATTCTATCCTTAACCTTTTCTAGACCATAGTGGTTCTTATCTAGGCTTTCTGCAACCTTCTTTAAATCTGTAGTGTCTTCTGTTTGTTTATACCAAGGTAGATTAATTATCCATTCTAGGTAAGTACGTATCACACCAGATTCAGCCATTTGGTTGCTGGTAGAAGCATATTTTTGAAGTTCATTTTTTGCCTTGTCATATACATTTTGTGGTAGATGAGCTTCTTCTATAGCCTTTCTTAAGGCTTCAACATCCTCTTCCTGACGTGCTTTGTCTCCAAGTTCATTTTGAATTGCCTTCATCTTTTCACGAAGATAATATTCCTTTTGAGATTCATCTATAGATTTCTTTACATCATCGTTGATCTTATTCTCAATTGCAACGATTTGCTTTTCATGCTCAATATCCTCTAAAATAAATTCTAAACGCTTTGTAGCATCTAGCTCAGCTAAATAGCGATATTTCATTGTTTGAGGACCTGTTACTTTTAAATTATAAGCAATGACATCAGATAGCACTGCAGCATTTGTTCCCTGCTGTAGTGCACGAGAAACCTCATCTAGGCTTTGCACAATATTAGCTGCTGGCTTTGAAATAGAGGAGGCAATATTTTTAATTAGGGCAGCTTCCTTATCATCATTGTGCATAAAAGAATGTAGCTTTTCATAGGCACATACAAAGTAAGGATCTATGGAAGCAAAAGACTCTACAGCTATACGGTCAGAAATCTTAAACTTCACCTTATAATTCTTATTAGGAAGCTTAAGCTTCAACGTGATTTTAGCTAATACACCTACTGCCTCTACATCCTCTTCTGTAACCTCTTTACTATTGGCATCCTTTTGAATTAATAACAATATATTACCGCCATACATCTTTTCTGCTGCATCTAAAGCCATAACAGAATTCTGGCGACCTACTTCTATACGAAATTCATTATTCGGTAGTGGAATAACACCGCGAACTGCAATCGCAGGTAATACTAATTTATTTTCTTCCATTTTACCATCCTTTCAGTCGATAAAAAATTCGACAAATATAATATATATTATTTTTGGCACTTTTGCAAGTACTTTGCCAAAAATAATTTTATTTTTTAGAAAAAGGAAAGCCAAATGACCTTCCTTCCCCTTATTTTAAAGCTTATTACTCAGTAGTTTTTGTAGTCTTCTTTGTTGTTGAAGTCTTTTTAGCTGTAGTAGACTTTGTTGTAGTACTCTTAGTTGTGCTTGCCTTTGTAGTACTCTTTGTTGAAGACTTTGTAGCTGTAGATTTAGCTGCTGGTTTAGCTGCTGCCTTCTTAGGAGCCGCACCAACCATAGTAGCATTTGAAAGTAGTAAATCAACAACTCTTTGATATGCGATATCACTATAATATCTTTGAGCGTTATTCTTTAGCATTACTGCCTTAGTACTATTATGTGCCTTAGCATCCTCTTCTGCCTTTGCCTCTAAATCTTCCTTAGTTGGGGTTAAGTTTTCAACCTCAATAATCTTAGATACAACTACATTGAATAAGGCTTGACGTTTACCTTGCTTTTCTGTATCCTCATCAAACTTTTCTTTAGTGATGTTCATTAAGCCTAAGAAGGTTTCAAATGGGATATTATACATCTTAGCCTGTTGTTCATATTGTCCACGAACTTGAGAAATTCTTTCATCCTCTAAAGCCTTAGGCATATCTACAACTGCATTATCTAAGATCTTATTGATAATTTCATCTACCTGACGATCCTTTTCAGATTTAGCTCTAGAAGCCTCTAACTCAGCTCTCTTAGCTGCCTTCCAAGCATCAACAGTTTCAACATCAGCAATCTTTTGTTCCTTTACATAAGCATCAGTTAATTCAGGATAATTCTTATGCTTTACCTCATGAACAGTTACCTTGAATACTGCTGGCTTTCCAGCTAAGGACTTTTCACCATAATTTTCAGGGAAGGTTACGTGGATATCCTTAACCTCATCAGCCTTCATTCCAATCATTTGATCCTCAAAGCCAGGAATAAACTGACCAGAACCAATTTCTAATTCATAATTTTCAGCCTTGCCACCAGGGAATTCAACACCATCAACACTACCAACAAAATCAAAGTTAGCAGTATCTCCTGCTTCAATAACTTGTTCAGCCTTAACCTCCATTGATGCATCCTTAGCCATCATTGACTTGATTGCAGCATCAACATCAGCATCACTTACCTCTAGGTTAGCAGCAACACACTCTACCCCTTTATATTGTGGTAAATTTACCTCTGGATATACATCAAAGGATAAAGAAACCTTAAATGCTTTTCCACGCTCTAGCTTTTCATCACTTTCAAAATCTGGTTCAAATGGACCAACAATTTCTTTAGCTAAATCTTGATCCTTATAGATTTCTTGAGCCTTTGAATTTAATACTACATTTAAAGCCTCATCATATAAAGATTCTACACCATACATCTTCTCATAAACAGAACGAGGTGCCTTACCTGCTCTAAAGCCCTTAATAGTAACCTTAGCATTACATTTTTCAAATGCTTTATCTAAAGCTTTTTCAAATTCCTCAGGTGTAACCTCAAATACAACCTTATTACGACTATGTTCTAATTTTTCTATTTTCATATAACATCTTAGTGAACTACTGTTCACTCCTCCTAAAATATAAATATTTTAAGTACCAAATTTTGGTACAAAGCAACTAATATTATAGCATAATCTAAGAAAAAGTAAAGAAAAATGAAACAATTTCTAAAATAACCCGAATCTTTTTGCAATCAAGTAGATTATGTACATATTTGACAAACAAAAATACCAACTGCAGTATTTTGTAGTTGGTATTAAAACCTTCTAAGAATCTAAACAAATTATTCTTTACTATCAGGCTTTTATTTTAATTTGTTTTATTTTCTTCTAGCAATTTTATCAATTAGTCTTTTTTTGTTGTTGTTATAGTTCTTTTCTTATTTTCCAAATAGAGTATAATTACGGAATAATATCTGTTTGCTTTAATATA
>CAMWJY010000189.1 GCA_947174685.1 uncultured Mollicutes bacterium
GTATCATCCTATATCCAAATCCATAAATTGTCTCTATCTGGAGCTCAGGCATCTTTTGACGCAATCTTCTTAAAAGATCATCCACTACTCGATCACTACCAAAATAATCTTCTCCCCAAACCTCATTTAAAATTTGATCACGAGAAAAGGCTTTTCCAGCATTATCTACTAAATAAATTAACAAATCATATTCCTTAGAGGTTAAAGAGAGGCTCTCCTCCTTGTAAGAAACACTTCTTCGATCTTTATCTATAACATAGTTTCCAATAATAATCTCATTTTTATGTATATGTGTAGAACTAAATTGATATGTTCTAAGTAATAAATTCTTTACTCTAAGAACAAGCTCTCTTATAGAATAAGGCTTAGCTAAATAATCATCACTACCTAGCTCAAGTCCCATAATTTTATCAATATCCTGATCTCTGGCAGAGGTAAAGATTACAGGCATAGTTGGTGTATCCTGTCTTATGGTCTTGATTAAATCATAGCCACTTACAATTCCAGGAAGCATAATATCTAATATCCAAAGATCAATAGCTTCTTCCTTCATTCCTTTAAGTGCATCCTCACCAGTGCTATACCATTTGACAGTATAGCCTTCAGCGCATAAATATTTAATAACTAAAGAAGCTAAATTTTTTTCATCTTCAACAATTGCTAGAGTATACATGTTTACACCTTCTTCTTTTTCTTATTATACAACATTTTTATATAAGGATAAAGGGCAACCTACATTTGTTTGGTTGCCCTTTATCTTGGGAGAGTTATAGTTTGCTTATGAAAAAAGTTTCTATCTATGTAGGGATATTTAGATAGATACTGTCTTATTAAGACAACTATAGTATACTATATAAAAATAGCAAGATTATCGTAGAATTATGGGAAATTATGGAAATTTCATTCTTTTTCATTTAAAAGCTCTTCAGATAATTTTAATATTTCCTCTCTATACTTCGCTTTTAATCGTTTTGTAATAAATGAATGAACAAAATAAGCAGGTAAAACAATCATGGCCCCAAGGATCATTACGATTACACCTATCAAAATCAAATCCCATTCTAAGACGCAAGTTAAGCCTGTCCCAAAAACTAAGATACCCACAACACCAATAGTATAGGCAACAATATTAGGAATATTTTTCACTTTAGAGTCTAACTCTCTAAGCCTTTTTAATTTGTCGTTTTTTGGATTTTCTAAAAGATATCTTTGCTGAATTGTATTGATTTCTTTTCTTTCTTCCTGAGTAGGCGCTTGATATTCAAATGTAAATTTTTCAGGCATTATTTTTCCCCTCCAAAATCACACTAAATTTTGTTCCTTTTCCAGCTTCGCTTTCAACCGTAATTGTTCCACCCAAAAGATCAATTACTTTTTTTACTAAAGCTAATCCTAATCCATTACCTTCTTTGGAATGAGAGGTATCAGCCTGATAGAATTTATCAAAAATATGCTTTCCTTCCTCAGCGCTCATGCCACAGCCAGTATCTTCTACAGTGAAGATCACGCTATTGCTTTGCTGTTTCAAAGAGATTGTTATTTTCCCTTTTGGATTGCTGAACTTAATTGCATTAGATAAAAGATTACTCCAAACAATGTCTAAGTAGCTTTTTTCATTTTTGATTATAATATCTTCATCTAAATCACAAAAAAGCTCTATTTCTTTTATTTCTATCAAATGATCAAAAGAAATAATCTGTTCTGTTATAGCTTCAGTAAGATTAAATTCTTTAAATTCTGGAATAATTGTTCCATTTTCTAATTTGTTTAATTTCAATATATTAGTAACTAAATTGGATAGCTTTTTACAGGAGTTTTGTAAGGTATCTAAATATTTCAGCTTGGTTTCTTGATCTAGCTTAGGATTCTGTAATGCCTGAGCATAGGTTTGAATAACAGAAAGAGGTGTTTTGATTTCGTGTGATACATTCGAAATAAAATCAGTTTTTAAGACTTCATTTTTTGAAAGTTCACTTGCTAGGGTATTTAAATCCATCTTAATACAATCATACGTATTCAATCGTTTTGTGTGCTTAATTGTTAAATCTATATCAAAATCGCCTGTAGACATTTTCTTGGTAGCCTCTAATATTTCCTTTACGGGAGCTTCTTCTGTAAGCTTCCTTCTTATAAAATCTATCATTGCGCAAATTAAAGAGGAGCATAAAATAAAAACCAAAATGACACTTGCTACAACAGAATCACTCTTATCAGCAATTAAAGAATAAACTATAACAGCCAAGCTTGCATTAAAGGCAATCGTGACAAACAAAATGAGAAACCCTGTTAAGGTGCCTAATTTACTTCTCATTTCAAAATCACCTTATATCCCAAACCATGAATGGTCTGTATTTCAAATCCATCACAAGCCTTCGTTTTATCTCTTAGCTTAGATAAATAAACATCTACTGTTCTTGATGTAGCAGAGGAATCATAGTCCCAAAATTGTTCCATTAAAGCAGAACGTGTAAATATTTTTTTAGGGTTAGAAAGTAAATGAAATAAAATATCAAACTCTCTAACAGATAAAGGAATATCTTCTCCATCCACTTTGGCAGTGTGTTCTTCTGAATTCATTGTAAAATTTTTGATTGTAATTTCATTAGATACCGAAATGTTTAATCTTCTTGATATTGCCTTTAATTTAAAGCCCAATTCATCCAAATCAAAAGGCTTAGTAATATAATCATCAATTCCCACTTTATATCCTATCTGTTTAGATGGCTTATCATCTCTTGCAGACATAAATAGAATAGGTATCTGTTCATCTTTTTCTCTTACTGTTCTTGCAAGCTCAAATCCATCACAAAGAGGCATCATAATATCGCTTAATATAATATCTATATGATTTTCATAAAATACATTTAATGCATCTAATCCATTCAATACAGAAGATACATCATAGCCTAAAGATTTCAAATAGGTTGAGATTAAGGAATTTAAATCCTTATCATCCTCAGCTAATAATATTTTAATCATCTTCCTATACCTCCTCTTTTTCTTCTACCTTTACACATCCATGTGTAGTCATTAATTGGTCTAATTTCTTTATTAATCCGGCATTTCTAAAGTGAAAAATTACAGCACCGATTGCATAAGGAAAAATTAATATTTCAGACAAAAGAATGACTAATATTAAAATAAAAATATTCCATTTAAATATAGGATTTTTTTCTATAAATTAGTTGACATATAGGAAATTTTCCTAT
>CAMWJY010000190.1 GCA_947174685.1 uncultured Mollicutes bacterium
TATGTGGAAACATAACTTTAAACTATTTTTACATAAAAAATAAGGAGGAAATAAAAATGAGAAGTAGTAGAGTAATTGAGGCAGCGAAAAATCATAAAAACGGCTATAATTGCTGTCAGGCCGTAGTATGTACATATGCGGATTTATTAGGAATTGATGAGAAAACCTTATTCCGTGTATCAGAAGGATTTGGACTTGGTATCTCCAAGGAATATAGAACCTGTGGTTCTGTTTGTGCAATGGTTTTAGCAGCGGGATTAAAAAATAGTGATGGCAATCTAGAAAAACCAGCATCAAAGCTTGCAACCTTTGAGCTTGGTCATAAGATGATTGACAAGTTTGAAGAGATGAACACAACGTCTATTTGTAAAGTACTAAGAGGAACAGATGGTGTTACAGATAGACTAAGAAGCTGTCGTGGTTGTGTTATGGATTGTGCAAAAATTATTGAAGAGGTTTTATTTGAAGGAGAATTTGAACCTTACACAGGTCCAAAGGAATATGAATAAACTCAATGAAAAGTATACCATTTTCCTATAGAATATGGTAAAATATAAGTATGAAAAAAATAATTAAGATGATCCTGATCGGGATAGAAACTGCAGTGTTATTTATTGTGGTTGGAGGACTAACTACCGCTATCACAAAAAACATCTATTCTGATATATTAATTGAAAAATTTAAGAATAAAGCAATATATGATGAAGAGGCTTCTACAGATTTATTAAAGGTATATGTAGTTCCTGGCGAAGAAGAAAGACCTACTATGGAAAGAGTAGGTATGACCTATTATCCAGGAAATGCTGGAGATATTTTAATTTCTTTAACCTCTGAAATAGAAATTCCTTTTATTCATGATTTTGTTTCTTTTTTTGCAGGAGGACATGCAGGACTCGTTTTAGGAGATTATGAGGATGAACCTGATAAGGTTGATACAATGTATACAATAGAATCCTCTGGCTTAAATGATGATTTAAATTTGGCAGATACATATACAAAAGCATGGTGGCCAAATTACAAATATCCTGTTATAGGATTAAGAGTTCATATGACGGAAGAAGAAAGAACTAGGGTTGTAGCTAGAGGTTTAGCTCTTGCAGGAGATCCTTATAATTATTCATTTTTGTTTGATGTAGATAACAAATCCTATTGTAGTGATCTGGTAGCAAAGGCATTTGAGTCTATTGATGTAAATTTAAACAAAGATAGCTTTACAACCTCTATTTACGATTTGCTTGTAAGTGGAGAAACTTATATAACCTATTACCATTATTTTGATAATAATGGAGTAGAATATGTGTATTATTTAGATTCAAAATAAAGGAGGGTATGGTATGGCATATGTAGCGTTATATCGTGCGTATCGACCACAAAAATTTTGTGATGTGGTTGGTCAACAACATATTATAAAAACCTTACAAAACGCAATTAGATTAAATAAAGTAGCACATGCTTATCTATTTTGTGGACCAAGAGGGACAGGAAAGACAACGCTAGCTAAGATTATGGCTAAGGCTTTAAACTGCGTACATGGACCATCCATAGAGCCTTGTGATGAGTGTGAAATTTGTCAGGGAATCCAAAAAGGAACTGTAGCAGATGTGGTAGAAATAGATGCTGCCTCTAACAATGGTGCTGATGATATTAGAGCTTTAAGAGATAGTGTAAAATATATGCCAGCAGTAGGAAAATACAAGGTATATATTATTGATGAGGTTCATATGCTTTCTAATGCGGCATTTAATGCATTATTAAAAACACTAGAAGAACCACCAAAGCATGTTATCTTTATTTTAGCTACAACAGAACCATATAAGCTACCTAGTACAATTTTGTCTCGTTGTCAGAGATTCGATTTCCAATCTTTGGCGATTGAAGATATTTTAAAAAGATTAAAGATTGTTGCAGAAGCAGAAAACATAAAAATGACAGAAGAAGCATTTAATCAAATTGCTTCCTCTGCAGAGGGTGGAATGCGTGATGCATTATCTTTATTTGATCAAACGATATCTTTCAGTATTCATGAAGAGATTACTTTAGAGGATGTCCTAGCCGTAAGTGGAAATGTAGGCTATAAGGAATTACTTAAGATATTAGATTCCTGTTTAGAAGGAAACGGAACAGAAGCACTTAAGCTTGTAGATGGTATTTTGAAGGAAGGCAAAGAGGTTCCTAGAGTTATTAATGATATGATCATCTTCTTAAGAGATGTGTTATTGTTTAAGAGTAATGCTATTTTAGATGACAGGCTAGAATTTCATTCCCAAGTCTTTATTGATTTTGCCAAAAAAATATCTAAGACCGTTATATATGATTGGTTAAATCATTTAAATGAAACTAACAATACTATGCGTTTTTCTAATCAAAAACGAGCTTATTTAGAGCTTGCCATCCTAAAAATGAGTGATATTAAGCTTAATGAGGAAGCAAACCTATTAGAGCGTATAGAACAGTTAGAGCATACCATTCATATGCTTTCTATGACTAAGTCAGAGCCGGTTAAGCAAAAGCCGATAGAGATGACCATTCCAACAAAGGAAGAATTAGAGCAAATTCAAGCTGAGCCTATACCTGTTCCTCCTATAGAGGAGCCTAAGATAGAGACTCCAAAGCCTCAGCCTATTTCCAATAGTAATGAGGTACAAATTGAAGAAATTGAAGAAATTTTGAACTCTGCTTCAAAATCCAGAAAGCAAAGATTACAGGCAATTTGGAAACAAATAGGTATAGAATATTCAGGTGTTTTTATTGCACAAATTCTTGTAGCTGGAGAAATTGCTGCAGTAAATGAAAATAAGATGATTGTTGTATTAAACGATTTAGGATTTTGTAATAGATTAATGCGTTATGAAAATTATCAAAAGATTATGGAAATCTTTGAAGGATTTAATGCAAACATAGAAGACTACATCTGTTTGCCAAAGGGACTTTGGAATAGAATAAAAGCAGATTATGCTTCTAAATATACATCTGATAATCCTGTAGTACATTTAGAAAAAATTAAAATAGGAGTTCTTAAGAGAAAAGAACCTGAACAAATAGAAGTAAAGGATGAGGCATATGAAGCATTATGTGAACTCATCGGAAAAGAAAAAATAGAAATTTCGGAGGATTAATATGAATCAACAAGCAATGATGCGTTTAAGAAAAATGCAAAAACAAATGGA
>CAMWJY010000191.1 GCA_947174685.1 uncultured Mollicutes bacterium
GTTCACTTTCTGTCTTATTATATAATTCTATGATTTCTTCTGCACGCTTATAAAGAAGCCTTCCTGCATCCGTAAGTGTAATCCTTCTACTTCCCCGAATGAAAAGAGGCTGGCCTATTTCCTTTTCTAAATTCTGCATCTGACGAGATAAATTTGGTTGGGTAATAAATAATGCCTCTGCAGCCTTAGATATACTTTCTTCCTTTGCTACTGCCATAAAATATTTTAATTCTCTTAATTCCATAACCTTCACCTAAGCTTATTATAGCACACTCAATATATGCTTTTCAATTATGGATTATCTATAATATATAAGCATTTGATATATTTCGCTTTTTGATATAAAATAGGAATATAAGGAATCTGGAGGATAGGTTATGGATGAATTCGAGTTTAAAGAACAGATGCAAAAACAAACCTACATTATAGCTAATTCAAGCATGCATCAACATATGCATGAAGCCTCTGAACAAGCAAGAAAAATTACGTCTGAAATGAATAATAGCTATCATACACAAGATGAATTAAAGGATTTATTCTCAAAGCTAATAGGAGAAAAGGTAGATGAATCCTTTGGTCTTTTTCCACCCTTCTATACTGATTATGGAAGAAATATAAAAATAGGTAAAAATGTATTTATCAACTCTGGATGCTGTTTTCAGGACCAAGGAGGAATTGAGATTAAAGATCGTGTTTTAATCGGGCAACAGGTTGTTCTTGCGACCTTAAATCATGATTTAAACCCATATCAACGTGCCAATATGCAGCCTTCTCCTATTCAAATTGGAAACGATGTTTGGATTGGAGCACACGCAACAATACTTCCTGGAGTTACCATCGGAGATGGAGCAGTGATTGCTGCTGGAGCTGTTGTAACAAAGAATGTAGAAGCAAACACCATTGTTGGCGGTGTTCCTGCAAAAGTCATCAAAAATATTACAATATAATCAAAGGAGTTACTTATGAAAAAAATAATCAATACTATTTTATTTATCCTACTCTTCTTCTGCTTAACAGCATGCAAGGAAAAAAATGCAGAACAGACTCCACAAAATCCAGACGAACCAAAAGGAGATGGTGATGTGAGCAATTCAACAGCAGTAACATCAGCAAATATTTTAATCACCTATTTTTCTTGCACAAATACAACAAAATCTCTAGCTGCTCTTATCTCTGATGAAACCAAAGGAGACATTTATGAAATAGTACCTGAAATCCCTTATACAGAGGCAGATTTACAATACTACACAAACTGTCGAGCAGATCAAGAACAAAATGATCCTTCTGTACGTCCTGCAATAAAAGGGAAAGTGGAAAATATAGATAAATATAATACCATATTTATAGGATATCCTATTTGGCATGGACAGGCACCACGTATCATTTCTACCTTTTTAGAAAGCTATGATTTTTCAAATAAAACTATTATTCCTTTTTGTACCTCGCATAGTAGTGGCATAGGCTCAAGTGATACAAATTTACATTCTTTAGCTTCTCACGCCAACTGGTTGCCTGGTAGACGTTTTCCATCAGGAGCTAATAAACAAACCATTTCAGAATGGATAAAAAGCCTTAATATCACCACTTCTTCTGTTTCTACGTTTGAACTAGAAAAAGGTAGAAATGGTTGTGCTCCTACTGTGAGGCTAAATAGTGGCTACGAAATGCCTGTTTTAGGCTTAGGCACCTATAGTCTTCATGGAGACACCTGCAAAAATGCTGTTCTTTCTGCAATAAATCAAGGATATCGTTTAATTGATACAGCTCATATGTATGGAAATGAAAAGGAAATAGGAGAAGCTATAAGAGAATCTAAAGTACCACGTGAAGAGCTATTTGTCATAACAAAAATTTATCCAGGAGAACAATTTTCTTATCCAGAGCAAGCAATACAAGAAGCACTAGACAAGCTAAATATTGGATACATCGATATGATGTTATTGCATCATCCTGGGAATAACGACATAAAAGCCTATAAAGCGATAGAGAAATTTGTTGAACAAGGTAAAATACATTCTATTGGTTTATCCAATTGGTATATTGAAGAAATCGATGATTTTATCTCTCAAGTTAATATTATGCCTGCACTTATCCAAAATGAAATACATCCTTACTATCAGGAACAAAGTGTTGTTCCCTATATGCATAAATTAGGCATTGTTATGCAAGCTTGGTATCCACTTGGAGGACGTGGGCATACAGGAGAGCTGCTATCAAATAGTACCATTTCTGGTATCGCAAAAGCACATAACAAATCCACTGCACAAATCATTTTAAGATGGCACTTACAGCGTGGAGTTGTTGCAATACCAGGTTCAAGTAATCCGGATCACATTCTTGAAAACATTTCAATATTTGATTTTGAATTATCCAATGAAGAGATGCAGCAAATAGCATTATTAGAAAGGAATGAAAAGCATGATTGGTACTAAAGTTTGTAAAAGAATCTTTCTTTCTCTTATTCTTCTATTCTCTATAACCTCTTGTCAAGGAAATACTACTATAAATCCAGCAGCCCCAATTCCTTCTGATAAAGAGGAAGCTAATCAAACAGAAGCACCATCTCTTTCTGAAGAGTCATCAGAAAATAATACAACCCAGGAGACCACAAATATGTATTTGACTATTCATGAAAACAAAGTAGAAATAACCCTTTCCAAAAACTCTTCTGTAGATGCACTTATAGAGATATTAAAACAAAGAGATATCACCTTTAAAGTTGATGATTATGGAGGATTTGAAAAAGTAGGTAGTCTAGGCTTTTCACTCCCAACCAATAATTCCGAGATTACAACTGAGCCTGGAGATGTTATACTCTATTCTGGTAATCAAATTGTATTATTCTATGGAAGTAATGCTTGGTCATATACTAGGTTAGGTAAAATCGAAGGACTATCAACCAATGAGCTTCGCACATTATTATGTGCAGGTAAGGGAAGCGTACAGGTCACATTAAGCCTAAATAGCAAATAAACGGTAAGACTATTTCTTACCTTTTTTCTTATATCTTTTTGTCAATTTTCTAAAAGGAATTACATAAAGTTATATAGGTGATTTTTTTGAAAAAAAGATACTTATTTCTGTTTTTATTCATATGTATAGCCTTTGTTGTTTTTACTGCTAAAATATGGGCGGAGAAAAATCCTTTAGTTATATATATAGATCC
>CAMWJY010000192.1 GCA_947174685.1 uncultured Mollicutes bacterium
ATATCATACATCCGACTTATACAGTTATGACAAAGGCTTCTGTTTTTGAAAATTGCAAAAATCAAATGGAAGATCATTACCAGCATTTTTATCAGAATTGTCATCAAACGATTGAAGCAGTTAAAAATCAAACGAAAGTAAACGATGGATATAATGATAATGAAAATTATGATGTATATTATATTACTTGTTTACCATGGCTTTCTTATACAGCGATGACTCATCCGATTCCTGATAATATGAAAGAATCTTGTTCGGTTCCTAGAATTTGTTTTGGGAAGTATACAGAACAAGCAGATGGAAGATATTCTTTATCTTTTAATTTAACAGTTTCACATGCTTTAGTCGATGGTTATCCTTGTAGTAAAGCACTAAATCAATTGAAAGAAAATTGTCTGCATGCAAGAGATTTTTTAAAATAGATAGATATTTCTTTTTTAGTAAGATTGTGCTAGAATAAAAGAAATATGGAGGGATAGTTATGGCAAAGGATACAAATTTAGATTTAAGAAATCAAGTCATTTATCAGGTGTTTCCTAGACAGCATAGTGAAACAGGAGATTTTAGAGGTCTTATTACTGATTTGGATAGAATAAAGGATTTGGGTGTAGATATTTTATATTTACTTCCTATTCATCCAATTGGAGAGAAGAACAAAAAAGGATCTATAGGATGTCCTTATTCTATTCAGGATTATAGAAAGATTCATCCAAGTCTAGGCTCTTTAAAGGATTTTAAGGAGCTTATAGAAGAAACCCATGCAAGAAAAATGAAGCTTATGATTGATGTTGTCTTTAATCATACCTCTAGAGATTCTGTCATTTTAAATTCTCATCCAGATTGGATGTATCAAAGAGATGGAAAGTTTAGTGGTAAGGTTGGTGACTGGTGGGATGTCACAGATTTAGATTATTCAAATAAAGCTTTATGGAAGGAATTAATCAGCACTTTGTGTTATTGGGCAAAGATGGGTGTTGATGGCTATCGCTGTGATGTTGCTTCTATGGTACCATTAGAGTTTTGGATAGAAGCTAGAAAAGAGCTTAAGAAAATTAATCCAAATTTTATTATGCTAGCTGAATCTATTGATTTAGGATTTGTTAAGCATATCAGAGATTCTGGTTTCGAGGCTTTCTCCGATTGTGAGCTATATGAGGCTTTCGATATGGAATATGATTATGACCTATGGAGAAAATATGAGCATTATCTAGAGACACAAGAGAACTTAGGGGACTGGTTGGATGCTTTAAGAATGCAAGAATGCATATATCCTAAGAATTATATAAAAGCACATGCTTTGGAAAATCATGATCGTAAGCGTGCTGCAATGTTTGTTAAGGATGGAGTACGATTAAGAAACTTAAATGCTTTAATTTATTTTCTTAAAGGAATAACTTTTATATATGCAGGACAAGAAGCTTGTGAAGAAAAATTGGAAAGCTTATTTGAGGTAGATCCAACAGATTGGTCAACATTAGGGAAATATAATATGCCTGATTTGATGAAGCGTTGTTATGAAATAAAAAAGGATCCTATCTTTAGAGATGGAGTTTATACAATTCATGATACAAATTTAGAAGTAGTACATATTAGCTATGAAACTGAAAAAGAAATTATGGAATGTATTTTAAATGTTGGAAATGTTAATGGTGCAATTACGTCTTTACTTAAGGACGGAGAGTATAAGAATCTATTTGATGGAGAATCTGTTTCTATTCAAATTGGTAAATTAAGGGTTGGTGCCAATCCAATAATCATTAAGACAAAGAAATAAAAAGAGAGCTATAGACTAAAAAGGGTCTATAGCTCTTTATAATTCTCCAAATATAAATTAAATAAATATTGCTTATAATCCTCTAAGAAGAAGACTTTTTGAGATTCTTTATTGGAATATTTTAAAACTAATTCTTTTATAGTGATGGTTTTTGCTAAGCGTAGTGCTTTTGTATCTTCATTGATAATTTTAGATATCAATTCTTTTGGTTCATCTGTTTTCAAATTTCCAATCTTCCATATTGGTCTCATATGGGTAAAATTAAAGTAAACATCAAATGTATTAGAAATATTTAATGTAATCTCTTTCTCATTATGAAATTCTACATAAGTGGAATCTTCCTTCAATCTTTCATAGCATTGTTGTTCTGTTAACAATTGACCATAATCTAAATAATATGGAATTAAGACTGCAGGTATATTTTGTTTTTCTATGCGAATATTATAAAGCTTTCTATTTTCTCCATCACAGCTTCCCGCATGTACAAAGAAAGAGAAGTCTTCACACTTTGTTTTGTGTTTTAATTCTTTAAAGATAGATAAAAGCTCAACAACTTCACTTTTGTTTTCTTCATTAATAAAAGCTTGCCAGCGAGGAGTTATTTCATTTTCAATCAGAATCTGAGTGGCATGCAAAAGCTCTTTATAAGCATTTGGTCTACCTACATAGAAGTCTGTTAACTTTTCTAAACCGAAGAAAGTTAACTGTACCTTTTTTACTCCAACCGATTTTAAAAATTTAACATATAGAGGATCCCTAACTAAACGATAGAAGCTTGCTAACTCAAATCTTTGAGGCTTTGGTCCAGTTGAAATTTGCTTATCTCTTTCCCATCTTTGTATGTAATCATCACAAAAATCAGGCTCTCTCAGCCAACTATAATATGTGATGCTTGAAAAATAAGGGGAAAAGTAATTCATAATAAATTTATCGTCAGTTGATTTCATTTGTATATTTGGCATATGACCAAGCCAGCAATGCTTACAGCGATTGGGACAGCCATACATATCCACGACTAAATTAAGTTGCTTTGACATCTTTTTTCTCCTTTATAAAAAATATAATCCTTCTTATATAAAAGAAGGAGTGAAAAACCAAGTGGCACCCGGTACGAGACTCGAACTCATAATTTAATCTTAGGAGGATTACGTTATATCCATTTAACTAACCAGGCATGCACCACATATTATACCAAAATATTATGATTTTGGCTATATTGGAATTGAAAAAATGCGTTTTTTATACTCAACAAGCCATAAAAATGCACACAAAGTCGTGTGTTTTTTATTTGTTTTTGAATATTTTTCTAAAAATCAGTTTAAAATAAAAACATTGAAATATCAATATATTTTGATTACACAAAGTCGTGTGTAT
>CAMWJY010000193.1 GCA_947174685.1 uncultured Mollicutes bacterium
AAATAAAATACTTTTATAATAATCCTTAGATGGAACCTTTTCCATAGAATAATATCTAGAGATATAACAGGTATCCTCTACATAGGTTGCATCCTGATATTCCTTTATAAATTCTTGGTTTGCCTTCTTAAAACGAGGCATATTTCCCAAGCTTAAGTTACTTGTATATTTTACTTCATATAGATTATGAACCGTATCAAAGGCTGCCAAAACTAAGTCCTCATTTTCAAAGCATTTCAGAATATCATCATGCTCGTTTTTAATCAAGCTTAAAAGGTAATAGATATATTTAATAACCTTCTCCATCTGTTTTTTGGTAAGGTAAGAAAAATCAAAGCCTTCCTTAAACTCACAAGGAATAAGATTTTGATTACTTAATCGAATCTTATGCTTTTTTAAATACATTTTATCTTCTATCGTTAAGCTATCCTTAGCCACTAAGGATACTGCAACCATATCAGCAAATACACTATTTAAAATGAATCCTGTAGAGGACATATAGCTATCATATAAATAATTTATACCCGAATCTCCAAAATGAATTTGTAATCCAGAATCCTCTCCCATAATATGATCAGAAAAGATAACAACCCCCTTGGAGGTTTCATCTAAGAGATAGAATAAATTCATATAATTAAATTGTTCAAAAACATGTAAATTTTCTAAATGCTTCATAGCCTTTTTAAGCTCCATATAGCATTCCTTATATGTCATATTCAAACCTCCTTCTATTACAATTTATAAACGATTACTCTCTTAATTCCATAGGTTTTATCTTTTATTAATATTAAATCCTTAAATTCCTTAGGATATATAGATTCCTTGGCAAGCTCAAAAACAACTCTTCCCTGTTTAGATAAATGAGGATAAATATCCTCTAGGATTTCTTCTATAGCATCCATCCTATACGGAGGGTCTAAAAAGATTATATCCCATACCTGATCTGTTTGATTTAAGAATTTCTTATAATCTAAAGTACTAAAGCTTGCTTCCTTGATGCCAAGAGTATGACAGTTCTTTTTACATATATCAATTGCTTTAGGCTCTATATCATTCAAATGAATTTGAGAAATACCTCTAGAGTAAGCCTCAATTGCCATAGCCCCACTTCCAGCAAATAAGTCTAATGCAGTACCACCATCAAAGTAGGGACCAATCATATTAAAGATAGCTCCTCTAACCTTGTCTTGAGTTTCTCTTGTGGTAGAAAGATGAGTCATATCAATATTGCGGTGTCTAAGCTTTCCTGCAACTATACGCATTTTTGTCTACCTCCTAGCCTTTTGGTAGGGATTTTACCTGATGATAGGTTAAACGTTTACCTAAAAATTTCTTATTCTTAAGGTCCTTTAAGAAGCGAATGGCCTGTGAGTTGATTTCAAAATAGGTAGCATCCTTTGTGATAACAATCTTTCCAAAATGCTCTCTATGAATAGAAAGCTCATCATGTAAATAATTTACTAACTGATTAGGGCGTAATTTATCATTAGCACCTAGATTGATGCAAATATATGCCCAGGTAGAGGTGGTTTTACTTTCCTTAGATTTTCCACTTCTTCTTTCTTTCTGTTTTTCTTTTGGTCGAACTGTATCTATTGAAGGATACTCTCGTCCTGCAGTCTCATTTAAAAGTTCTAACAAACGAATAATGATAGGAGTTGGATCAATAGTTCTCCTAGCCAAATCTCTTAAAAGATTGTCATAGGTATGATTCAAAGCAGATTCCTCAAGCCCAGAAAGTATTTTTTCTGTTAAGCCCTTCTGAGTCTTCGTAGCAATTTGCTTTGGAGTTGGGATTTCCATAACCTCCATTTTAGATTTAGTGAAGGCCTCTAGCTCTTCTATACTTCTTCTTTGACGTGTTGTCGCAAGTGTAATGGCAAGACCAGTCTTGCCAGCACGTCCTGTTCTTCCAATACGATGAACATAGATTTCATTTTCTTGAGGTAAATCAAAATTGATGATTGCCTCTACATCCTCTACATCAATACCACGAGCAGCCACATCTGTTGCAATCATAATCTCAATAGATCCTAAGCGAAAGGACTGCATTACACGGTCTCTACTTAATTGCTTTAAATCTCCATGCAAGCCATCCGCCTTAAAGTGATTCTGCTGTAGGAATAAAACAAGCTCATCTACCATAGCCTTTGTATTTGCAAAAATCATAACAGAGGAAAGCTGGTAGTAATCTAATAAACGAACAAGCAAATCCTTTTTTTGTTCCTTTTTCACATAATACAATACCTCTTTAATTTTATCTACAGTAAGCTTCTTTTCTTCTATTTTGATCAAAGTAGGATTTTGCATGTATTTCTTACTTGTCTGTTTTACCCATGGTGGAAGTGTTGCTGAAAAAAGGGAGGTCTGTCTTACAGAAGGAACCTCTTTTAAAATAGTTTCCATATCCTCCTCAAAGCCCATCTTCAGCATTTCATCTGCTTCATCTAAAACAAGATAAGAAACCTCTTTAAAGCTTAAGGAACCACGATTTAAATGATCTATGATTCTTCCTGGTGTACCAATAATAATCTGAGGCTTTTTAGCTAGCTCTCTAAACTGCTTTTCATAGGACTCTCCCCCATATATAGTAGTTGCCTGAACAAAAGTATATTTAGCAAGCTTTTCTATTTCCTTACATACTTGTAAGGATAGCTCTCTTGTAGGACACATTACTAAAGCCTGTACTGCTTTCCGTTTTTTATCAATTCTTTCTAATAGAGGAATAGCATAAGCGAACGTCTTACCAGTACCTGTTTGTGCCTGTCCTATAACATCCTCACCATTTAACAGATGAGGAATAGATGCCTCTTGAATAGGTGTTGGTCGTTCTATATTTATTTCATTTAATGCAGTTAAAACCTTTGCATCTATATTCATATCAAAAAAATTATTCATAAATTTATACTCCATAACCAATTTATTATACCAAAAAAATTGTCGTAACACAAGAAAAAGGTGGCCTTTAAAGCCACCTATAGGTATTTAAATTGTGCCAGGAAGGTCGAGAAGACTGGTATCTTCTACTTTTGAATCCTCTCTTAGTAACATTTAGGGTTCTAGTTCGCATTGGATAAGAACGCATCACGTGTTTCCTCTCAGATTCGCTTTCTTTGTGTTTGAGCTTCGCGGCCATCTTCCTAGCAG
>CAMWJY010000194.1 GCA_947174685.1 uncultured Mollicutes bacterium
GTTTTAATTGGTGGGGCAACAGGTCTCATTGGCGATCCAAAGCCTGATAGTGAGCGTCCAATGATTAAAAAGGAAACTGTAGATCATAATTTTAATTGCTTAAAGGAACAATTAACAAAATTATTTGGTTGTGAGGTAGTTAACAATTATGACTGGAGTAAGGATATCAATTTTATTGATTTCTTAAGAGATTTTGGTAAATTCTTTAATGTGAATTATATGCTCAATAAGGATATTGTTTCTAGAAGATTAGATGCAGGTATTACCTATACAGAATTTTCTTATATGATTATGCAGGCACTAGACTTCTGGTGGCTATATAAAAATAAGAATGTTACCATGCAGGCTGCAGGACAGGATCAGTGGGGAAATATAACTGCTGGTATCGAGCTTATTCGTAAGAAGGAACAAAAGGAAGCTTATGCCTTCACTATGCCTTTATTAACGAAGAGTGATGGCTCTAAATTTGGTAAAACTAATGGTAAGGCAGTTTGGCTAGATGCAAATAAGACTTCTCCATATGAAATGTATCAGTTCTTTATCAATTCTGAGGATTCTAAGGTCATTGATTATTTGAAGTTTTTAACCTTCCTTTCTAAAGAAGAAATAGAAGAACTAGAAAAGAAAAATAATGAGGCTCCTCATCTAAGAGAAGCTCATACAGCTCTTGCAAGAGAGGTAATTACCTTCCTTCATGGCAAGGAGGCCTTCAATGAGGCATTAAAAATATCTCAGGCTTTATTTAGTGGAAATATTAAGGAATTGACTGCCAAGGAAATTGAAATGGGCTTCAACGACCTACCAGCAATGGAAGGAAAAGAGATTTCTTTAGTAGATGCCTTGATTGAACTAAAGCTAGCTTCTTCTAAACGTGAAGCAAGGGAATTCATTAGAAATGGTGCAGTCTTAGTCAATGGCGATAAGGTGACAGAAGAAGGATATATTTTGACTCGGGATATTGCTATTGAGGGTAAGTTTATTGTTATTCGAAGAGGGAAGAAGCTTTACGCTTTAATTCGTTATTAAGATGATTTTTTTAGAGGATTATGATTCTATTTCAGGAGAAACATTAGAATTAGAAATTATTGAAAAAAATCCAGGAAATGATAAAGAAATTCCTTTTTACTGGTATAATATTTTATTAAAAGAAACGAAAGAAGTCATTGGTCAGATCAGTTTGCGAATTGGTAAAAATTATCATTCCTATTACAATGGCAATATTGGATATTTTATAGACGAAAAGTACCGAGGGCATAACTATGCCTTTACTGCAGCACAAATGCTTTTTTCCTTATCTTTAGCACATAAGCAAGATGAACTTATATTAACCTGTGATGAGGATAATCTTCCGTCTTATAAAACAATAAAAAAATTAGGAGGTATACTCTTAGAAACCATACAACCACCCAAGGATTATTTTGGATATTATGAGGGAATACCTAAGCATCATATTTTTGCTTTAAAGATTCAATAACAAAAAAGAAAAGGGACTATAAGATGAGATCTTTTAGTCCCTTTTCTAATTTGGGAGAGATTATTTGAAAAGTTAATATTTTATCACACATATATATAATACCACTTATGTAAGCGCTTGTCAAACTTTTTTTCTTTTTGTCTTTTTAAAAATTGTAAATAGATGGCTTTAATGGTATAATGAAATAGAGGTGGATAGCATTATGAATCGTAAACAGATTGTTTTGCAGTACAGAACCCAAAGATTACTAAAGGGACATCGTCCTTGTGTGATTTTTTTAAAACAAAACAACGGTAAAATTTATACACAAGGGACTGCTGATTTTATTATGACAATAGGAAAAGAAAATCTTTATTTTCAAAGATTATCCTTTTTCACGAAAAAGCTTCTTCCTAATAAAGATTTCTCTGTTCAGCTTTCTAGAATTAAGTCATATAATATGCGTCAAGTGAATCCTGTCGTGAAATGCTTGACTTTATATACCTTTGAAAAATATTATCTAGAGATTTTTTTCTATATTAAAACTGCTGATACCTACGAGACAGAAACCAATATTGCAGGTATTATCAAGATGCTAGAGGAACGTGGTGTAAAGGAGTTAAGCCTATGAAACCATTAACAACTAAAGAAAAGGATTTAATTAAAAAAATAGAAAAGCAATCAAAGAAGACCAGCTTTGAGGAAAAGAAAGAAATGTATTTAAAACAAACGGATAGAAACTATAAGGATGGGGATAGAAATTGATTCATTTAGGTATGATGAACCATTTAAAGGTTCTTCGTAAAACGGATTTAGGATATATGGTTTCCGATGGAACAGAAGAGATTCTTTTGCATTATCGTGAAGCACTTGAGGAGTTAGACATTAACCAAATGGTTGACGTCTATGTATATACGGATAAGGAAAACAGGAAAACAGGAACAAGGGCTACACCAAATTTAATGATAGGAAAGCCTAATTTTGTTCGTGTTGTAAATTGCATTAAGGGAGTGGGGGTATTTATTGATAACCATACACCTAAGGATATTTTAATCTCAAAGGATTATTTACCCTACGATGAACAACAGTGGCCTGTAGAAGAGGATCTTATTTTTTGTGAGCTTAAAATTAAGAAAAATATCTTAACTGCAAAGCCTGTGAATCGGTTTGATGTGTTAGAACTATACAACAAAACGATTTATGCAGAAAAAGAACAAGTGACAGCTTATGTACTTCGTATTGCGGATAAGGGACTAGGACTCATTACTAAGGATTTAGTTTATGTCTTTGTTCCGATTTCTCAGTTTAGAGGCAAATATCGTTTGGGAGAAGAGGTCCAGGTTACAATAACCAAAATGCTTGATAAGGAAGCTTATGGAAGCTTAAATGAGCATAAGGAAGTTTTGATGGATACAGACAAAGAGACTATTCTGGATTATTTAGAAAAGCATAATGGGGTAATGCCATTAACTGCCAAATCTAGTAGTGAGGCAGTAGAAAAGCTTTTCCAAATGTCTAGAAAGGCTTTTAAAAGAGCGTATGGTTCTTTATATAAGGATCATCTTATTGATTTTGATGAAGAAAAAACCTATTTAAGAAAGCTATAGAAATATAGCTTTTTTCCAAATCATACATAAAATATGTATGGTTTAATGCTAAAATCTAAGCGAGGGGAGGAGAATGG
>CAMWJY010000195.1 GCA_947174685.1 uncultured Mollicutes bacterium
TATTAAAACAGTTTTACAAAAAATTATAGATGGAACAAAACAAGATTCCAGTTGGCTTCCATGGGTGTAAAAAGGAGATAAGATATTATGAAAAAGTTTAGTAGAATTTATATTTCGTTTTTAATGCTTTTAACATTAGCTTGTGTAATTCATATACAAGGTAATGCAGCACCATCAAAGTATTTTGATGCCACATTTTATACACAGAATATTCCTAATGGATATTATAATGATGTTGACACATCGTTGACAGGTGAGAATTTTAGACGTATGTTAAGTCCTATTATTTCTAAGGGATATGTAAAACACTCTTATAAGGATAACAATGAGGTTTTAAAGTATACTGATCCAGATCCTAGTGGAAATGGAAATGTTATTTGCTTATATACAGGTCAATCCTTGAGTGGTAGTTCTTGGAATAAGGAGCACGTATGGGCAAAGTCTCACGGCTTTGGAACGGAAAGCTGGGCACCATATTGTGATGCACATCATTTGAGACCGACATTAGTTAGTATAAACTCCAGTAGAAGTAATTCTGATTTTGGTGAGGTTTCTGGTGGCTCTTCAGATGGGTATGGTAATCGTTGGACTAGTAATACCTTTGAACCAAGAGATGAGGTTAAAGGTGATGTTGCTCGTATGATGTTTTATATGGCTACACGTTATGGATTTGAAGCTCCTTATAATTTACAGCTTGTAAATGATTCCAATACCTCTTTATCAAAAGAAGGAAATGGACGTTTTGGAAATTTACAAACCTTATTAAAATGGCACTATCAAGATCCAGTAAGTAAGGAAGAAATCTATCGTAATAATATTATCTATACATATTATCAGAAGAATAGAAATCCTTATATTGATCATCCGGAATATGTAGATTTAGCATATCCAAATAATATTTCTTCATCAATGACTGTTGATGAAGCTAAGGTATCTAATGTTATTGAATTGATTGGTAGCTTACCAAATACAATCACATTAGAGCATAAGACTCAAATTAAGGCTGCAGAAACTGCTTACAATGCATTAAATAGCCTTGAAAAAGAAAGAATTGTAAATTATGCAGAATTAACTAGATGTCTAAATGCCTTAAAGGAATTAGAAGGAGGTAGCACTACACCTACTATACCTGATGTTCCAACAACTCAAGGTGATATTGAAATAGATTTTGAAACTGCATCTGGTGTATCCAATTCATATAAGGATAATGTTGAATTTACAGCAAGTGGTAAAAAATTCTTTGCATCCTATGCATACTCTGGTGGAGCAAAAGATTTGCGTATTGGTTACAATAAGACAGATCATCCATTGGATTCCAAGCTAGGTATTACAGGGAATGGAGCTTATCTTGAACCACAATTTGATGTAGAGAATTTAAAGTCTATGAAATTAACCGTAACTGGAAAATTTGGTACAATAAACTCATGGTATGTTTTATTTAAGGCTAGTGGCTCAAATACTTATACACAGGTTGCAACTGGTAATCCTGGAAATGAAGCTGCATATGATATAACCGCATCTTTGTCAGCACCTGCAAATGGTAGATTTGTTATAGTTTTTGTTGGCTCTACTCCAAGAGTTGTTATCTCAAAATTATCCTTATACACAGGTACAGGTGGATCAACTCCAACACCAAGTGTGTCTTTTGAAACATCATTCCTTTCTGAACAAACTAGAGCAAGCCTCAAATTAGATTATGATGAAGTAACTGGAGACATTAACGAAATAGGCTTACGTTTTGGTTCAAGAATTAAAGCATCCTCTTATAAGAGTGGAGCTAAATATGGTGTAGTCATTTGGGATGGAGAATATGAAGAAATGTTTGTAGCAGGGCAACTAAACTCCTCAACTGCAGCTGAGGAATTTGGAGAAGAGTATTGTCTTGAAATTACTCCTGTCAGAGTAAATGCATTTGGCGAGGAAGATGCTAATGGAACATATTATCAATTTTCTTGGGTCATCACCAATATGGAAGGCCATTATAGTGATAGCTTAGTTGCTGCAATTTATGTAGAATATGATGGTAAATTATATATAGCAAATGCAGTTACAGCTTCCTTAAGCTCAGTTGCAAAAGAATATATTGACGAAGAAATATTTTCAGATCCTGTTTTAAATCAGGTATTAGAAAGCTTATATCAATAATAAAATATGGCAGATGCCAATTATGACATTTGCCTTTTTTATTTATATTTTTTAATAAAATTTATAAATAAATATAATATAAATCAACAAATTAATTCATTTTTTATCAAAATGTGATGTTAACCTCGTGGAGTTTAACCTCAAAGTATTAGATAATTAATTTGGTGAGGAAAAGTGAGCATATTAAAATATACAGAAGAAGAATTTAAGCATAGAAGATTACTAGGAAAACGCATTGTTGAGTTAAGGCATCAGCATGGTTTAACACAAGAAGAACTTGCAGACAAAGTAAGAATTGCACCAAGATCTTTAAGTGAAATAGAAAATGGAAAATGCTGTCCCAATGCAATTATTGTATATCGTATCGCACTAGCACTTGGGATAACTCTTTTTGAATTTTATGATTTTAAAGAAGAAGATCTTGTACTTACGGAATAGGAAATACCAATAAATGAGGAAGGGATTTTAAATGACCTTCTTTATTATGTTAGATATTTTAATAAAAAATGATTTGTGAAAAAATATATGTTTCTATATGATATAATCTAAAATGAAAAATGAAATAACGCAAAAATGTAAAATGAGTTTTATATTTTCTTGATTTTTTTGTGTGAAAACTTGATTATATAAATAAAATATCATATAATATAAATGCAGGGGTGGACCTTTGACTTCTTACACGAATCGAATTTGAAGGTGGTAAGGAGAGCCGATGATGCGTTATGCTTGGTCAGGGGAGTGTAACGAGGAGGGCCCAACGAGGTTAATGACTGATCCAAGACCTGAATAGATAGATTGTGTACTTATAATCTGTTGAAAGAAAAGCGTAGATTTGTTTTTAAAAGATCCTAACACAGGATCTTTTATTTTTATGTCTTAGGAAATTCTATTTAAAAAACTAAATAAAATCTTCCAATATAAACCAATTTATTATATAATAAAAATGTAGCTAGAAGAAGTCTATATGTGAGGGCTCTACTCCCTATA
>CAMWJY010000196.1 GCA_947174685.1 uncultured Mollicutes bacterium
GATAAGAATGGAAATGTCTTATTTAATCCATCAAATAAAAATAAATAGATAAAATAAAAACGGAATGTAAAATCTACAATTCCGTTTTGTTTTTTAATTCTTTAATTCCTCTTTAAAAAATTCATATAAATTTGCTGCATCAGCCTTTTTGGTAGAAGCCTCAAAGGAAGCGACTTTTACAGTAACATTTTTATTTCCAAATTCAATGGTGATTTCATCACCTATTTTTAGTTCCTTAGAAGGCTTTGCAGGAATACCATTAACTAAAATTCGTTCATTTAATGCTACTTCTTTAGCAAGAGTTCTACGTTTAATTAAACGTGAAACCTTTAAAAATTTATCTAGTCTCATTCGTCTGTAGGTTTCTCTTCGGAAGGAGATTCTGTAGCTTCTAAAGCTTCAGTATTTTCAGCAGGAGTAGAAGTGCCCTTCTCTTCAGCTTCTTTAGCAGCCATATAATCATCGTAACGCTTTAAATGACCAGTAGCTTCAATTTCATCAATATCAGTCTTAGTCAATGTCTCAACCTTTAATAGATAATCAGCAATTGTATTTAATAGAGGAAGATTTTCAGAGATAACCTCTTTTGCCTTTGCATAGCATTCCTCTATAATACGTCTAACCTCTTTATCTATTTCTAATGCGATTTGATCAGAGAAATTCTTTTCTTTTAAATAGTCACGACCTAGGAATACATTTCCAGAAGGCTGCTCATATTGAACAGGGCCTAAAGAAGACATACCATATTCTGTAACCATTGAACGTGCAAGACGAGTTGCGTTTTGGAAGTCATTGTGTGCTCCAGTAGTTACGTCAGAGAAGATGAGTTCCTCAGCAACTCTACCACCTAAGAATCCAATGATACTTTCTAATATTTCTGTTTTGGATCTTGTATAGGTTTCTTCCTTTGGCATCATTAGGTTATATCCACCTGCTTGACCACGTGGTATAATTGTTACCTTTTGTACGACAGAAGCATTCTTTAGTCTTAAACCAATAACAGCATGGCCTGCCTCATGGAAGGCAACAAGCTTACGCTCATGCTCTGTATATTTTTTAGATTTTTTTGCAGGACCCATAATTACACGGTCGATTGCTTCATCAATATCAGTTGTAATAATTACCTTACGATTGCTGCGGGCAGCAAGTAAAGCAGCTTCGTTTAATAAGTTTTCAATATCTGCTCCACTAAAGCCAGGAATTCTTTGTGCTATCTCATCAAGCTTGATAGAAGAATCAAGGTGTTTATTTCTAGCGTGAACCTTTAGTATAGCGATACGTCCAGTCACATCAGGATTACTAATTGTAATTTGTCTATCAAAACGGCCTGGACGAAGAAGAGCAGGGTCTAATACATCTGGACGGTTTGTTGCTGCCATAATGATGATACCCATATTGCCTGTGAAACCATCCATTTCAACTAGTAATTGGTTTAAGGTTTGTTCACGTTCATCATGTCCACCGCCCATACCAGCACCACGTTGACGACCTACTGCATCTATTTCATCAATAAATATAATACAAGGTGCATGATCCTTTGCAGTTTTAAACATATCACGTACACGAGAAGCACCAACACCTACAAACATTTCTACGAAGTCTGAACCTGAAATAGAGAAGAATGGAACATTTGCTTCTCCAGCTACCGCCTTTGCAAGTAATGTTTTACCTGTTCCTGGAGGACCTACTAGTAGAACACCCTTAGGAATTCTAGCTCCAATCTCTGAATATTTTCTTGGATTTTTTAAGAAATCAATAATTTCTACCAATTCCTCTTTTTCCTCATCACAGCCTGCAACATCCTCAAATGTTACGCTTTTGCTGCGAGTAAGACGAGCGGTTGACTTGCCAAAGTCAAATGCTTTACCATTTCCTTGACTTCTAAACAAGAAGATGAAGAAGCCAATTAAAATTACATAAGGAATTAGATTGATTATTAAGGATAAGAAAATGTTGGATTCTAATTTGTATAAACGAATACTTAATGCATTTTCTCCAGTAGTAATCTCATTAAATTGTTGTATGGTTACATAGCAGGTAAAGCTTTTACCGTCCTTAAACTTACCTGAGATAATATAGATAGATTCATTGTTAGAGCCACTTGCTGGTTGAGCAGTAACTGTTCCAGAGTCCACTGGATTCAATTCATCTACAATTGCGGTTTCTAATTCTGTAAAGCTAAGCTGCTTAGGATTAGGCTGCACTAGGTATCTTACAAAAAGAATAACACCTACAATTGCTATAATGACAATTAGTGGAAATTTCCAATCGAATCTTCTACCTGGTCCTTGTTGATTTTGATTTTGGTTTTGATTATTATCTTGCATAGTTCCTCCTACTTGGAATAAACCTCTTCCTTTAATACTCCGATATAAGGTAAATTCCGGTATTTCTCATTGTAGTCTAATCCATACCCAACAACAAATTCATTAGGTACAAGACCACCTACATAATCCGCATTAATTGGTGCAACTCTTCCTTCTGGTTTATCAAGAAGTACACAAAGCTTGACGCTTTTTGCTCCTCTTGCCTTTAGAAGCTGAACAACTGCATTCAATGTTCTGCCAGTATCTAATATGTCATCAATGACAATAATATCTTTATCCTCTACATTAACATCTAAATCATGATTAATTCTTACGTTTCCTGTGGATTTTGTGCCTGCATAAGAAGAAACATCCATATAGCCAACAGTACAATATAAATCAACATGCTTTAGAAGATCTACCATAAAAGGATTACATCCCTTCAATAATCCGATAAAAAGTGGTTCACGATTTTCATAATCCTTAGTGATTTGTTTACCAAGGCTTGTTAGCATTTCTTCAATCTGCTCTGCAGAAACACTTATCTTTTTAATATCATTCTTCATAATGAACTTCCTCACAAACAAGATAGATGTCGCTCTTATCCTTTTGACTTTGTACTGCTTGGCTTTTAGCTAAATTGTATACCCATAACAGATTTCCTTCATTATCAAAAACCAAAGGGATTTGATTTCTTTTTGATACAGGGATTTTTTCGTCAATTAAGATTCGAGATACCTTTTTATTTCCATAACTCATATTTATAAAGTCACCTTCTTTTTTATTACGTATGAAAAAAGGCAACTTTAAATC
>CAMWJY010000197.1 GCA_947174685.1 uncultured Mollicutes bacterium
GTTTCTAAAGGGGCAGTCATTCAGATATTATATAAAACTTTAGATAAGGAAATTTCATGGCCTAAGGCAGATAAGCTACCTAGAATTGTTTATGAAAACGAGCATTATTTAATTGTGAATAAGGAGCCTAATCTTTTAACGATTCCTACACGAGGAAATCCAAATAGTTTATATCAGCAGCTTATAGCCTATTTGGGCGAACAAGAGATTCATATATTAAATCGCTTGGATAAGGAAACAAGTGGCCTTGTTGTAGTTGCTAAGGATCGCTATGCTGCAAGCTTGTTAGAGCCTACACATAAGCATATTGTAAGAAAGTATTTGTGTTTAGTAGAGGGAAATGTAGTCTCCTCAGGCACAATTCAAAATTATATTGCAAAAGAGGAAGATTCTCATAAAAGATATGTAAGCAAGGAAGGAAAGCTAGCAATTAGTCATTATCGTGTTCTTGAGACAAAGGAAGATTCTAGTCTATTAGAATTTGTATTAGAAACAGGTAGAACTCACCAAATCAGAGTTCATACAAGCCATATGGGACATCCTATAATTGGAGATATTCTTTATGGTGGAAAAGAGAATTCAGTTTTATGCTTAACTAGTTATACCGTACAATTTCAGGATCCCTTTACAAATGAGGAAGTATATTGTTCTATAGATAAGGAGTGGTAAAATGGAAGAGGATAAAAAAAGAAAATATAGAATCATCCGAATTGTCATTCAAATTATTCTCATTGGAATCCTTATTGGTTTAGCGATCTTTGCATGTGTTAAGATATATCCTATTTTTAACCGCATGCAAAAGGATGAAGCTTATCTAGAAGAGGTATTAACACAAATTCGCTCATATGGTAATATCAGCTGGCTTATCCTCATAGGAATGCAGATTGTTCAAACTGTTTTGGCCATTATTCCTGCAGGACCTGTTGTCATTCTTTCAGGAATGCTTTATCCTCCTGTCATTGCTGTTATTATTTGTTTGGTTGGTCAAACCTTAGGGGCTTTAGTTGTTATAGGTTTAGTTAAGCTATTTGGGTATAGCTTTATTGCTTTATTTATAGATCCTGAACAGCCTAAAAAGCTTAAGCTTTTAGATGATGGAGCACGTTGTGGGGTATTAATGTTTTCTTACCTTTTAATTCCCTTTTTACCTAAGGATCCGATAGCTTTTATCGTACCCTTTACCAAAGTAAAGGTAAGATACTTTATCTTAATTAATATTTTTGCAAGACTGCCTATGACCATTGTTTCTGTAATCTTTGGAAATGCTTTAATCACTAAGAATTATATGACAAGTATTATTATTGGCTCTATTAGTCTTATTTTAGCTATATTGTGCTTTGTATTTAATAAACAGATTGTAGCCTGGTTAGATAAATTTTCTTCAAAAAAATCTGAAGCAGAAGTTGAATAAATATATATAATTGTGACCATACTATTCTTGAAAGGAAGAAGAGTATGACAAACGTAAATTGTAATGTTAAAATGTGTGGCTATAATGAAGACTCTAAATGTGCAAAAAAGCACATTAATGTAGAAGGACTTTTCGCCAAGAGTAAAATTGGTACCTTCTGCCAAAGCTTTAAAAACCCTCATAATTCTGATGTTTTAATTTCAGAAATGGCAAAGGAAATGTCTGCAGAGCCAGCACCATCAAAGGTTTTATGCAGTGCAAATTATTGTATCCATAATGAAAACAATGAGTGTTTAGCAAAAGACATTAGTATTGGCAATGAAAATGCTAGCTACCGTAGTGAAACAGAATGCGATAGCTTTAAAGCTCGTTAAAGAAAAAGCTTAAATCAAAAGAAAATAATTCTGGATGAAATTGAACTCCATAAATAGGTAAAGTTTTATGCTTGATGATTTCAATTTCACCATCTAGACTTGTGCCTATAGCCTCTAATTCAGGTGCAAGCAAATCAATGCTTTGATGATGAAAGGAATTAACCAGAATATAGTGATTTTCCATAACAATGAAATGATTTTCATTCATATGATTTCCTATATGCTGTTTTAAGGTTCCTCCTAAAAACACATTGATACTCTGAATACCTCTACAAATTCCAAGTAGAGGTTTTTTTTCTTGATAAGCATATAAAATAATTTTTTTATCCAACATATCCATTTCATAATCAATATGATTTGATGCATAATTTTTTTGATTGTAATGGATAGGATCTATATCATATCCTCCAGGAATTAAAAATGCATCAAAGGAATTTAAGTCAGTTTCTAAGGTTATAAAATCAAAGGTATGTCCATATTTTTTTAGCAAATAAAGATAGCTTTGATGGACAAAATAATCTGTTTCACTTTTACGAATTGCAACACCAAATTTCATAGGAATCACCTATTTTAATTATATTGATAAGTTTTAAGATTTATGAGATAATAGAACAGGTGATTTATATGTTAGTAGAAATTAAAAAAAGATTAAATGAATTAGCTACTCCAAAAACCCAAAGCTTCTCGTATAAGCTTATTCCTAATAGTCTTCCTATTTTAGGATGCAAATTTCCTGATTTAAGAAAGCTGGCTAAAGAAATTTGTAAGAAAGATTATAAGCTTTTTTTAGAAGAATATGATAGAAGCTCCTTTGAGCTTCAGCTTTTATATGCTTATGTTATAGCTCTCGCAAAAATGAGCATAGAAGAAAGAATAGTTTATTTAAGGGACTTTGTACCTACGATTCAGGATTGGGCTGTGTGTGATGGCTTAATCAGTTCCTTAAAATGTACAAAGCAATATCCAAAGGAAATGCTGAGCTTTATTTTAGAATATCAGAATAGTAAAGCTGAATATGAGGTTAGATTCTTAGCAGAAATGCTGATGGCTTATTATCTTACTGAAGAGTATGTGGAACAAGCTGTACAAATTATTTACACATTAGATATCACCTTATATTATGCTAAAATGGGAGTTGCCTGGTTTATCGCAACCATAATGGTGAATTATAAAGAATACGCGATAGATTTATTAAAAAATATAGATGATCCTGTAGTGATTAAAATGGCTATTCGTAAGATCAGGGATTCTTATAGAATCTCTGATGAAATCAAGGAAGAAGTTTTATTTTATAAAAAATAGTTTTCTCGATAGAATATGCAACTCTATAAAAC
>CAMWJY010000198.1 GCA_947174685.1 uncultured Mollicutes bacterium
ATTACAAAATTAAGATGAATAAACAAAAATACGTAATATGGGTCTAGATGATTAAGAAGTAATAAAGCTAAAGATACTCCAAAAAGAGCATAGGATAAAATGCATAAGGCAATAAAAATCCAGGAAATCCTTATTTTCTTTTCAACTAAGCCCAGCATTTCCTTTTGATCACAATCCTTTGAATCCGCTCCAATTAGAGCTATAGAAGCCTCTAAGCTTAAGGATGCCTCATCAGACGCAAGGGCTAAAACACCTTGCCTAAATTCTAAGGATTTAGAAACAGGGTGGGTAAGCTGAGTTGCAAGCTTTCTTCTTCCCTCCTTAGATTTGGCAGCACAAAGATACTGAAATAAGGAACGAGGTCCTAACAAATCTAAATCGAGCTCCTTATAATCATTGTAATCTACTAAATCTCTCCCATCTGGAGTAAAGCTTTGATAGGATAAATTCCTTCTATTGGTATGCTTTTTATAAATTAATTCTAGATTCTTTAAAAGCTTTAGCTTATGATAAATTGGACTAGAGAAAATAATACATCCAGTAAATAAAATAATACCTACAATACTTAAGCTTAAGTATAAGACAAACTGATCTAATGTGATTAAGCAAATCACAAAAACTAAAGTACATAGAAATAAACAAAATCTGATAAGTGAGATTAAGCTTGTAAGCTTTGTAAGCTTTTCTATTTCCTTTTTGATTTCCTCTTCCTTAGTTAATGCAAGCATAAAAAACTCCTTTCTGTAAGAAAAAAGGGACTATGCATCCCTTTATTCCTATTCTTCATCAGTAGTAATTGGCTCTACCTTCCAAATGTCTTCGTTATATTGACGCATAGTTCTATCAGTTGTAAAGAAACCAGACTTCGCAACATTAACAATAGACATATGAATCCATCTCTTGGTATCCTTATAAAGCTCATTAATTCTTTCCTGAGCCTTGATATAAGAATCAAAATCCTTTAATGTTAAATATGGATCACGGTTCAATAAGTTATCACGAATATCCTTAAATTCATCTGGAGATACATTTTCAAAGAAGCCATTTGTCAATTGGTCAATCACCTCATGAAGTACTGGATTATTTTCATAAATCTCCATAGGATTATAATTGCCTTGAGCATAAAGATCTGTTACTTCCTTGGCATTCATACCAAAAATAACAATATTATCCTCACCAACTAGCTCACTAATTTCTACATTTGCACCATCTAGTGTTCCACAGGTAACCGCACCATTCATCATAAACTTCATATTACCTGTACCAGAAGCCTCTTTAGAAGCAGTTGAAATTTGTTCTGATACGTTAGCTGCTGGCATAATAGTTTCTGCATAAGTAACATTATAATTTACTACAAATACAACCTTTAAATAAGCATTCGTTTCATAGTCATTATTTACCTTATCAGCAATTGTATTGATCAATTTAATAATCTTCTTCGCAAAAGCATATCCAGGGGCACTCTTCGCACCAAAAATAAAGCTATGTGGATGATAATTCTTTCTAAATTCTATATCTCTTTTTAGACGATTATACACATATAAAACATGTAAGGCATTCATTAGCTGACGCTTATACTCATGTAGACGCTTTACTTGAACATCAAAAATAGAGTTTGTATCCAAGGATACACCTTGAGACTTATAGATCATATTTGCTAAAGCTTCCTTACGAGCACGCTTCATTTTAATGAATTTTGCTTGAAGCTTTTCATCATCTGCAAGAGGTAATAGCTTTTCAAATAAATCTGGATTTTTTACCCAATCCTCACCACAGTATTCATTTAAAATCTCTACTAATTCTGGATTGATATGGAAACACCAACGACGATGTGTAATACCATTTGTCTTATTATTAAACTTACCTGGATAATAGTCGTTAAATACCTTCATCTCGATATTTTTTAAGATATCTGTATGTAGGGCAGCAACACCATTGACACTGAATGAACCAGCTATTGCCATATTTGCCATATGTACTGTGTTATCCTTAACGATAGCCATTTGATAAATTTGTGGAGCATTTTCTCCATACTTCTGAGCGATTTCGATTAATAAACGACGATTGATTTCCTCTGTAATTGTAAAAATTCTAGGAAGTAGCTTCTTAAATAGATGAACAGGCCACTTCTCTAGTGCCTCAGCTAAGATAGTATGGTTTGTATAGGCACAGCAATTCTTAGTGATTTTCCAAGCGTCATCCCACTCAATGCCTTCTTCATCAACTAATATACGCATTAGCTCTGGAACAATTAAAGCAGGGTGTGTATCGTTGATATGGAAGCAAAGCTTCTTATCTAAGTTCTTACAAGATCTAAACATACTCTTATGACGCTTAATTGCAGATTTAACACCAGCAGAAACAAAGAAATACTGTTGCTTTAAACGGAGAAGCTTACCCTCTTCTGTATCATCATTTGGATATAGCATTGAAGATATTTCTCTTAGCTTCTTATGATATTCAAAAGCATTATCTGGATAAACAGAAGCTGGCTCTGCACTCCATAAGCGTAGTGTATTTACGATATGATTTCCATCACCAATAATAGGTACATCATAAGGTACAGCCTTTACATATTCTGCATTACGATGCTTAACAACGAGCTTACCATTTTCACTATAGATTTCAATGTAGCCATAAAAAGGAATTTCTACAGATTCATTGTCTTTACGGATTTCCCAAACATTAACATCCTTTAACCAACGATCTGGATGCTCTACCTGATACCCATTACGAATACCTTGCTCAAAGAAGCCATAGCGATAACGAATACAGTTTCCATGAACCGGAAGCCCTAAAGAAGCTACTGAGTCCATAAAGCAGGCAGCTAGACGGCCTAAACCACCATTTCCTAAACCAGCATCAGTCTCCTGATGCTCTACCTCATTTAAGTCAATACCTAGTTCATCAAAAGCCTTCTTTACGATAGGATAAACCCCTGCATTCATTAGGTTGTTTGTAATCATACGTCCCATTAAGAATTCCATAGAAAAGTAATACACCTGACGTGCTTTTATATTCTTAGTCTTTTCAATAGTTGTATGCCAATCCTTAGCGATATGAAGTCTTAGCATTTCTCCTAAAACTACAT
>CAMWJY010000199.1 GCA_947174685.1 uncultured Mollicutes bacterium
AATATGGCGCAAATGCTTGTTGCTCTTGGCATAAAGAAATGGGATATCTTTAAGTCATATTTATATTGTTCATACAAATGAGGAATATATCTTTTTACTAAAACGTCTTGCGAAGAGCTATGGAATTGTCATTGAATTTGATGGCTATAGAAATCTATTATCCTCAACCTTTGTTCAACAATTCTTAGATTTATCTAAAAGCTTATCAAGCTTTCAAGAGGTGTTAGATCAGCTGGATTCTAAAAATGTATTATATCCTCTTCTTGTAGATATCATAAATGACAATGATTTGATGAAGGAGCATCCTTTGGATTGTATAGAGTTTTTAAATGCAGTATTAAAGAATGCTAAATATCCTCAAAAGAAATATGTAGAAGCTGTTCAGCTAGGATATGATTCAGTCTTCTTTGATGAAGAGGATTATGTATTTTATGTAGGCTTCAATTTAGGTAGCTCACCTTTAATAAGAAAAGAAGAGGGGTTCTTAAATGACAATGATTTAGCAATACTTAATCAGTCTACCTCTTGTGAAAAAAATGCAATAGAATATGAGCGTTTAAAAAATTGGATTTTATCTACTCCTCATTTAATATTAACATATAAGAGGTTTGTAAAGTCAGAAAGCTTTTCTCCTTCCTTACTTATTGAAGATATGAGGCTTGAGGTGATTTCAGATTCTAAAATCTCCTTTGGGTATGCTAAGCTAGAAGATGAGCTTAGACTTGTTGGGCTTTATGATCTATATTTGAAATATGGACAATGGCATCAGGATTTAGAGAAATATGGAATAAATGGAGCAAAGTATAAGAACTATGACCATAGCTATAAGCCAGTTCCTTTAGATACTTTAAAGAAGCATTTTGAAGCAAAGCCATTACGGTTAGCCTACTCTAATGTAAAGCTTTATTTTGCTTGTCCATTTTCCTATTTTGCAGATCGAATTCTAGGATTAAATGAATTTAAACCTCAAATGGCAGCAAGAATGGGAACCTTCTCTCATGCTGTATTAGAGGATAGCTATACCGCAGATTTCAATTTTTTAGAGTCTGTAGAAAAGCATAAATTAGAAAATGCAATAGAGCATAGAGATGAATTCTTTTTTGATCAAATGACAGAGGTTTTAAGGAATCTATTAGAATTTAACCACCTTCATGAGCAAATGAGTCAGTTAAAGGAAGTAGAAAGAGAAGCTCATATTGAAATTGTAAAGGAGTCCTATACCTTTGAGGGATATATTGATAAGCTAATGTATACCATCAAAAATGGTGAGGTTTATGCAGCTATTGTGGATTATAAAACTGGAGCGGATAAGGTTAGCTTAGATAATATCGAGGATGGTTTCCATCTTCAACTCCCATCTTATATGTATTTATTATCTAAATATCCTCCTTTTACAGGACTTAAGCTTCATATTATAGGGCTTTACTTACAAAAGGTTAACATTGTAATCTTTGATCAAAAATCAGATATTGAAACACAAATGACAAAGAATTTTATGCTTGAAGGATATAGTGTTGCAAATCCTGAAATCTTATCTATGTTAGATCCAACCTATGAAAAAAGTACGTATATAAAATCCTTGGCTGTAGGAAAGGCAGGATTTTATAAATACTCTAAAGTATTTTTAGAAAATCAACAGGAAGAGATTATCACTATGGTTGATGGACTTCTTGATGAGGCTTCTACAGGAATACATCAAGGAATATTTCCTATAGAACCAAAGAAAATCAATAGTAAAAATGTTTCCTGTACCTTTTGTAAATACAAGGATATTTGTTTTTATGAATATGAGGATTTAAAAGAGCTTGTATATAAGCCTTTTGGAAATGGAGGTGATGGTCATGGCATGGACTGAGATGCAGAATCAAGCTATACATAAAAGAGGTGGAAATTGTATTGTTTCTGCAGGAGCTGGTTCAGGAAAAACAGCAGTTTTATCGGAACGTATTTTAACCTATTGTTTAGATGGCAAGGATATCTGTAGCTTTCTTGTCTTAACATTTACTAATGCTGCAGCAGCAGAGATGAAGGAGCGTATCAGAAAAAAACTACTTGACCATCAATTGAAGGAACAGGCTAGTCGGATTGATAGTGCCTTCATCACAACCTTTGATGCTTATAGCTTAGCTTTAGTAAAAAAATATTATTTCCATTTGAATGTGGATAAAGATATCACAATTATGGATCAGGCTTTATTAGAGGTCAAGAAAAAAGAAATAGTGGATTCATTATTTGAAGAGCTTTATACTATCAAGGATAAAAGATTCTTTAGTCTTTTAACGAAGTACACAAAGCAAAATGATGAAAATGTCAAGAAGATTATTTTGAGTATTCTTGCTAAGCTTGAGCTAATTGTTGAGGAAGAAGAATTTTGTAAGCAATATGAGATGGTTTATTACAATGATAAATTCATTGACTCCTTAGTTGCCAGGTATGAAAAGCTTGCCTTAAGCAAGGCCTGTGAATTTTATCAAGCCCTTGTCAAGCTAGAAGAGGCTGCCAGTACAGATCCTGCAAGTGATAAGCTTTGTGAAGAGGTTGGTCATATTTTATCTATGGCTCAGATAAAAGCCTATGATGAGGCAGCTCTTTGGTTAAACTCAATCACATTAACAAGAATCTCATCTAAGGCAGCAGATTTTGTGAAGGACCTGAAGGCTAGTTGTGGGGATCTTTTAAAAGAGATTAAGCTAAAATACTTTTCTAAATATGTCTTTTTAAATGAGGCTAAAACAGAATTATATGCAATTAAAGAGGATGTTTTATATCTATTAGAGCTAGCCTTAGAGGTAAAGCACAGATTAGATGCTTATAAGTATGAGCTTATGGCTTTTGATTATATGGATATTGCAAAAATGGCTATAAAGCTTGTGAAAACAAACAAAGCAGTTTTAGAGGAAATCAGAAATAGCTTTACTGAAATTTTGATTGATGAATATCAGGATACATCTGATATTCAAGAGGCTTTTATTTCCTATATTTCTAATCATAATTGTTATATGGTAGGAGATATTAAACAATCCATCTATCGTTTTAGGAATGCAAATCCATATATCTTTAAGGATAAATATAGTAAATATTCTAA
>CAMWJY010000200.1 GCA_947174685.1 uncultured Mollicutes bacterium
ATTAGATAATAGCCAGTTATTTTCATTAAAGGATTCTAGGGAAAACTCAAAAAGCTTTCTGTTATCTGTTTTTTGATAAATTGCACCATCCTTAGCTAAAATCTTATCATAGCTTTCAAGGAAGGTTTTGTAGGTAAGTCTTCTTTTCTTATGAGCAGATTTTGGCCAAGGATCTGAAAAATTGATATAAATTAAAGAAACCTCTTCTTCTCCAAAGACATCTAAAATATGATTTGCATCTAATAAGATAATCCTTAGATTAGGAAGATCTATACCCTCAAGCTTTTCTGATACACGTAATAATACAGAGTCATACTTCTCAATAGCAATATAATTAATATCAGGATTTAAACTAGCTAGCTTTAGAATAAACTGTCCTTTTCCACAGCCAATTTCAATATGAATTGGCTTTTTATTATCAAATACCTTTGCCCATTTTCCTTTATAGTCAATAGGATTTTCTATGAAATATTTATCATTTTCCTTTAAACGCTCATAGGCATTTTTTACTTTTCTTAAACGCATAATTATTTTGTAAGCTCATAGATTGCCTTTGCATAGATTAGAATAGCATTTTTAAAATCCTCTAATAGCATATATTCATCAGCAATATGACATACATCCTCTCTTCCTGGCATAAGTGGCCCGTAAGCAACCCCATTATCTATAAATTTAGCGTAGGTACCACCACCAATAGTCATAGGAAGAGCTGTGAAATCACCAGTGACTTCCTTATAGACATTCATTAAAGTTGTTACTAAAAAGCTACTTGGATCCACATAATGGTATCCTCCAAAGCTTAAAACATTTGCCTTTAAATTTGCTGTCTTGGCAGCTTCATTTATTTTCTCTCTCATAAGAGCTTCATGCTCCTTTTGAGGTACACGTGAATCAATACCAATTAAAAGAGTTCCATTTTTAATATTGACTAAGCCTACATTACTAGTTAATTCCTTCATCTGTTCATCATATAAATCATAGCCTAGCTTTTTTCCAAATGGATCAAAGGTTAAATACTTAACAAAGAATTCTGATAAGGTAGACGGTGCTACCTCATTTAAGAATTCAAATAAAATGAAGCTGGCATTTAAGCCCTTTTGTGGTACCATCGCATGGGAAGCCTTCCCATATGCATAATAGGTGTCCTTTTCTACTTTCCCTTCATAATGATTTTTTTCTAAGAATGCAAGGTATTCCTGCTTTAAATTCTTAGATAGCTTCATCGTAGCAAGGGCTGGAACTACGTTATATCTTGTTCCACAGGTAAACTCCGTAATAATTTCACTTGCATCTAGCTTTCCTTCAAAATTATAGGTCATATGGGCCTTTTCCCCATAAATCAAAGGGAAATCAGCATCAGGAGAAAAGCCTAAATCAGGAACAGGATTTTTCTTAAAGTAATGGTTAAGGCATCTAGAGCCTGATTCCTCATCACAGCCCATAATTAAACGTACCTTCTTTTTAGGAGTAAAGCCTTGGTCCTTTAAAAGCTTCATTGCTAAATAGGAAGCAACAAGAGGCCCCTTATCATCCATCGCTCCTCTACCAAAAAGCTTATCCCCAGAAATGTTTAAAACAAAAGGATTTGTTTTCCAAGCTTGACCATCTACAGGAACAACATCGAGATGAGCAAGAATTCCTAGGATTTCTTTTCCTTTACCAAACTCTATATGTCCAGCATAATTTTGATCATTTAGAATATCAAAGCCATCCTTGCTGGCATATTCTAAAATGAATTTCAAGGCATGCTTATTTTCATCACCAAAGGGTGCATCACTTTTTGGATTAAAATTCTTTAAAACCGTTTCAAAGGAGATTAGCTTAGAAAGTAATAGTAATCCCTCTTCTAAATATTTATCCACATTAAATTCCATAATATTTTCCTTTCTTTAGCCTATTCTGTCTTAGGTAAGGCTAATACAGTTTTACAAATTGAAGCACTATCATAGCTAAATAGCATTTTAATTGTCTGATTTGTGATAAATACACCTGCAGTAGATAAAGCCTTTAAAGCATCAAGGGCTACAATTTCTAAATCCTCAACCTCAAAATGCAATCTTCCATTGATGGTTTTGGCATCTAAGATATTTCCTCTACCCCCTAAGGCTTCTACTAAATTATTGATAAATTCTGTATTAATTTTGATTCTAGGATGCTTTTTCCTTTTGAGTAGGAATACTACTAAAAGAATTATGGCTATAATAAGAACGGCTGCTGCACAGCAGATTCCTATAATCCATGGTGTATAATTTGTTGTATTTGCTAATATCATATGGGTTATCCTTTCTTCTATACGATTTATTCTATCTTTTTTCTTAAGAATTTTGGCATTTGTCTAAGCATTTCTTCTCCTTGTATCATACCTTATGATAGGAGGTGAATTCATAATGCCAGTTGAAACTATGAATGACTGTCTAGATTGTAACTACATTAAAGAAACAGTATGTAAGATTGATAAGCTACAAAAAGAGGTTATAACTGTAGGTGAAAATCGTTGCATCAGCTGTGAGACTTCCCTTTTCAACCCTGCAAACAACACTATTCCTGTAGCTTTCTATGGTGAATGTGGAAATCTTTTTACTGGGTTAACTGATTTAACAGGAACTACAACATCCTTCTTTAGAATTGAATCAATTCGCTGTGGAAGATTTGTTACTCTTAGATTATTAACTCAGGATGGAGACACACTTACGGCAACTCTTAGAACTATGGTTCTTGATTTAGATAGCGTAAAGGGTATCCAGTGCTTCGAACCTATCACAGTAGAATTATGTACTGCCTCTACTCCTGCAGCTTAAGACTTAATCTAGTTTATAGCCGAATTTCTTAAAGAATTCATTTTTAAAATCTAATAAACGATCTTCTTTAATGGCTTTTCTGATTTGAGCCATTAATTTTTTTAAGAAAGCTAAATTATGGAGAGTGAGAAGTCTCATCCCTAGAATTTCTTCTGATTTAATCAGATGATTTAAATAGCTTTTGGAATATGTCCTACAACAATAACAATCACATTCAGGGTCTAAAGGTGAGAAATCCTCCTTTAGACTTTGATTTTTTACCTGTACCTTACCATA
>CAMWJY010000201.1 GCA_947174685.1 uncultured Mollicutes bacterium
AATATACGAAAAGCTATCCATTATTGGAGAGGTGAATAGCTCCTGTGTTGTATTTGAATATATACATAATTTATTTATGACGATGTCATCAGCCGGTATGACAATCTTAGAAGCTTGTAACTATTTTACAAGTATATTTGAAAATGAAATTACTTTAAAATATAAGATGACTGAGGATTCAAAGAATTGTGTTCATATGATGACAATACATAAATCTAAAGGCTTAGAATTTCCTTATTGTATTTTCCCAATGCTAGGAAGTAAGTTTAATCAAGCAGATCTTAAAGAAAATTTTGGTCTATCTACAAGCTATGGTCTTTATATTCCATTTTCAGATGAAAGTAATAGTAACACAATTATTAAGTCTTTAGTAGAAGAGGAAATTAGAAAGGCTGACCTATCTGAAAAAATACGTCTATTCTATGTTGCCTTAACTCGTGCAAGAGAGAAGATTATTTTGATTTCTAAAAATTTAGATAGAGAAGAAGTGATTGCGTTAGACCGTGTTGCTTCCTTTAATCAGCTTTTATATACAAAACTATTCTTTAAGGAATATTATCATCCTGTAGATATTATAAGACTAGGCTTAACCTCAAAATATCGTATGATGAAGCATTCCATCAAAGAGCTTGCAGGAGAGCCTATAGACTATGAGCAGGATACCTATATTAGTGAGCTTAAGGAAAAGAAGGCAATCTCTAAGGAATTAATAGAGCTTACAGATTCTAATTTGAAGCACGCCATCGAGCTGGGTAAGAAATTCCATGAATGCTTAGAGGTGTTAGATTTCCAAAATCCTCAAATTGATGCTTTACCAGTAGATGGTTTTATGAAGCAAGCCTTGCATAAGGTATTAGCTACACCGGTATTTGAAAATATAGGTGATGCAAAAACATACCATGAGCATGAATTCTATTTTGACTCTTATCATGGTATCATAGACTTGTTATGTATCTATCCAGATCATATAGATATTATAGATTATAAATTATCTAATACGAATAGTGAAGAGTATTTAAGACAGCTTAGTGTGTATAAGTGCTATGTAGAGCATAATACAACACTGCCTGTAACATGCTATCTTTTATCTATTCTTAAACAGGAAGTAAAGAAGGTGCTATAGCTTGAAAAAAGAACATCCCTTTTCTCCTGTTTACAATGCTGAATCTCAACTTCTTATTTTAGGTTCTCTACCTTCTATTGCTTCTGTAGAACGCGGGTTTTATTATATGCATCCCCAAAATAGGTTTTGGAAGGTTTTATCTAACATCTTTAATGAAGATGTCTATAGTAAAAGTATAGAAGATAAAAGAAGCTTTATCCTAAACCATCATTTGGCGCTTTATGATGTGGTTGCCTCATGTGATATAGAAAATTCTAGTGATGCGAGTATTGAAAATGTTGTTTGTACAGAACTAAAGGATATATTAAAAGAAGCTCCTATCAAGAAAATACTATTCAATGGAAACAAGGCCTACACTTTATTTTGTAAAGCTTATCCCAATTTAATAAATATGGCGATTTGTCTTCCGTCTACGAGCTCTGCAAATGCGAGAATTTCTTTAGAGGAGCTTACTCGTATTTGGGAAGAGGCTTTACGAGGGTAAAAAATTTTGATATAATACAAGTGAATCTAGGAGGAGTAATATGGAGTACTATCGCTGTGGAAAGATTATGACAACACATGGAATTAAAGGTGATTTAAAAATTAAGGTTACCTCTGATTTTGATCGTTTTTTTAAAGGAAGCAAGCTGTATATTTATCACAATGAGGAATATATTCCTGTTGAGGTTTTAAGGGCTTCAGAATTTGGAAAATATCTTTTGGTTACCTTTAAGGATTTAGAGGATATCAATCTTGTTTCTAAGTATCATTTAGACGAAATCTATGTGAGTGAAGATGATAGAGAGACTCTAGATGAGGATGAATATTATTATAGTGATTTGATTGGATTAGAGGTATACAATCAGGACAATCTTTATCGTGGTGTAGTTGAAGAGATTAAGGAGCTACCTCAATGTGATTATTTATATATTGCTTATAACAATATGCACTACTATGTGCCTTTTCTCAATGAATTTGTTTCAGAGATTACAGATAAAATTGTTATCCAAGAAATTGAGGGCTTGATTCGTGAAAATTAAAATTTTAACCTTGTTTCCTAATATGTTTGAAGGCATATTGGGCGAATCTATATTAAAAAGGGCAATTGAATCAGGTATTTGTTCTGTGGAATTGATAGACATTAGAGCCTATTCCCTAGATAAGCATCATCATGTAGATGATACCCCCTATGGTGGTGGAGCTGGGATGGTGTTAGCCTGCGATGTAGTAGATCGAGCTATAGCTGCGAATACAACAGACAAATCTTACAAGGTTTTGATGACCCCTCAGGGGCGCACCTATAAGCAAGCTATCGCCAAAGAGCTTGCATCTAAGGAGGAGCTAGTGCTTATCTGTGGACATTATGAGGGCTTTGATGAAAGAATTAGGGACTATGTGGATGACGAGATATCCATTGGAGATTATGTTCTAACAGGAGGCGAGCTAGCTGCAGGAGTAGTATGTGATAGTGTCATTCGCTTATTAGATCATGCCATTCGTAAGGAAAGCAGCGAGGAGGATTCCTTCTCAGACGGACTATTAGAATATCCACAGTATACAAGACCAGTTGAGTATAAAGGGGTATGTGTTCCTGAGGTATTAGTCAATGGAAACCATAAGCTTATTAGAGAATATAGATTAAAGGAATCCTTAAGAAAAACTTATCTTAGAAGACCAGATTTATTAGAGGCTAGAGCTTTAACTGGCGAAGAAGAAAAACTATTAAAAGAAATCAAAGAAGAATCCGAGTAGGGTTCTTTTTTTCATAGCTTAAATGAAATTTATCCATACTATAGTTAGGTGATGCATAAAATGCTTCAAAAAATATATCATTTTATTATGTATCTTCTGAGATATAACACCTGTTGGCTTATTTTTTCTTTTATCTGTCTGACTGTGCACACCCTCTCGGATACACACACACACACACACACACACACACACGTATGCAC
>CAMWJY010000202.1 GCA_947174685.1 uncultured Mollicutes bacterium
AATCTTATGTTTATTTGTCGATTTTATAAAAATATTTTATAAATTTTAATAATTCTCTTGTATTTCCTAAAAATATCCTTTATTATATCTCTTGTAAATACGGGAGGAATAAATATATGACAAAGATTATTGTGGCTGACGACAACAAAGAATTATTAAACATGGTTAGCGAATTTTTGAAAATGCAACCTAATATGGAGGTTGTAGAAACTTTTACTGGTGGTAAAGAATTATTAACTTATTTAGAATCTAATACTGCAGACATTCTGCTATTAGATGTGTTTATGCCTGATTTAGATGGTGTGAATGCTTTAAATGAAATTAAGTCTAATCCTAAATACAATAGACCTAATAAAATTGTAATTATTACTGCATTCAACACAGAATCAATCATGGCAAAAACTTCTGCTTTAGGTGCTGATTATTTTATCGTAAAGCCGATTGATTTAAATAATCTTCATAAGACTTTAAATCAATTAGTCAACGAAGAATCTTCTAAGGGCATCACCTATAACCTGAAAGAAAAAAGTAAGGGGAATACTGTGGATTTGGATACAGAAATCACAGAAATACTTCATGAAATTGGTGTACCAGCACATATTAAGGGTTATCTATACCTAAGAGAAGCTATTACGATGGTTTATAATAACGTAGACATATTGGGTGCTATAACAAAATACCTATATCCTACAGTTGCTAAAAAGTACAAAACCACTTCATCAAGAGTTGAAAGAGCAATTCGCCACTCCATTGAGGTTGCATGGAACAGAGGCAATGTAGAAGCTATATCCCAGATTTTCGCCTACACTATTAGCTATAATAAGAGTAAGCCAACTAATTCCGAGTTCATTGCTATGATCGCAGACAAGCTTAGACTAGCCCACAAAGTTGTATATTAAAAAAGAGTCCTAGAACAATCTAGGATTCTTTTGTTTTAAAGCAAAGAGAATACAATGTTTGCTCAAAACCCAATTGCTTCATCCAGGCTTCTACTTCCTCCTTTAGAACTGATGATGGTTTTTTGCTCTCAAGCTTTGCTCTAATTAAAACATTTTTAGGGGTTGACTCCCAATCAACAAATTCCAACACTTGAGTCTTATATCCAAAATATTCTAAAATATTCGCACGAATAGAATCTGTAAGAATAGCTGCGAAGCGTTCTTTTAATATTCCATACTTACTAATAGGAGCTATATTTTTATTTTTTAATTGGAAATTAATTTCATGCTGACAACAAGGAACAGAGAAAATGTATCTACACTCCATCTGGATTGCATAATATAATGCATAATCCGTTGCAGTATCACAGGCATGAAGAGTCACAATCATATCTACATTCTTCTCTTTCCTGAATTGTGCTATGTCACCTTGCATAAATTTCAATTTGTCATATCTGTATTTTTCTGCAATCTTATTACAATGCTGTATCACTTCAGTCTTTAGATCTAGACCTATAATTTGACAATCTATTTTTTTAATGCTTGTTAAATAGTAATATAAAACAAAAGTCAAATAACTTTTTCCACAACCAAAATCAATAATCTTTAGCTTAGTTTCGTTTGCGATACTATCCTCTATCATTTCTAAAAAACGATTAATCTGCTTAAACTTATCAAACTTGGCTTTAACAATTTTGCCATCAGCAGTCATAATGCCTAAATCCATTAGAGGAGGAACAATCATTCCTTCTTCAATTAAATACTTCTTCACTTTATTATGTTCTAAAACAACAAACTCATGCTTTTGTTGTTTTTTATTTGTTAATAATTTTCCTTTGCTTGATATTTTATAAGCATATAGGTACTCCTTCGTATGTAACTCTAAACTTCGAAAATGATTATCTAGCATATTATTTAAATAATCGTCTAATTTGTCTAAAGAAATATTCTCATGAAACACTTGTTGCTGAGTATATTTACTAATTTGAATTACCTCTTCCCCTTGTATTATAATACGCTGTAGCTTAGCTTTTGCATAAGGGGAATCCTTTTCTTTCGGAATTGAAAAAATTCCTTTTATTATATCCTTAGGAAATGATATCGTCATAAAACTTCTCCTTTCTAGGAAAAAAGGAGCATCAGGTTAAATCTGATGCCCTATAATTCTTATTTATATTTTATTTCTTCTAATTCTGCTGTCTTGTAATAAGATGCTACAGAAAGAGCAGCTGATTCTGCTAATTGCTTAGAATTGTAGGATTCACCAATGGTTGCAAGTCTTCCACTAGCAGTATATAAATTGTAATGGAAATTACCATTTTTATCTTTAAGAATCTTAAATGTTCCTGTTTCAACATTTTTCTTGAAACTCTCAATAGAGCTTAATGCACCACTCTTAGAAGTATAACCGTCTGCTTGACAAAGAATTTGACCATTAGATGCTTTTAAATCCCAGCTATATTCTCCATCATATTTTTCAATGACATATTTTCCACCAGGTTTTAACTCTGCACCTGAAATATTTAAATCAGCTTCTACAATATTATCTTGATTTGTAGGCGTGTCAATTTCAACAATAATTGCCTTTAATGCAAAATTCTTAAATGACTCTGATGAACGTACTGCACTCTTTTCTGAAGAATAACTAGATCCTAAGGCTAACACCCTATAGTTCTTAGAGGTTAATTTAAATTTATATAAACCTCGCTTGTCTTTAAAGATTCTAATTTCCCCATCTTCTACATTACGCTTTACTGCATCAATTGCTTTTAATGCACTATCCTTTGTTGAATATATTTCACTAACAACTAGAATTTCTCCATTAGAAGCCTTTAAACGATATTGATAACCATCTCCACTAGGATAAACTTCATACTTTCCAGAATAGCTTCTACCCTTTTCTTCTGTAGGTTTAGCAGCTTTGCTAGTGGCTATTTTTTTGCTACTGTCGTTTTTTTTTGTGTAGTTTTTGCTGGCTCTTCTTTCTTTGAAGTTGCCTTTGCTGTTGTCGTTGTTTTCTTTTCTGGAGCATTCTTTGGCTCTTCCTTCTTTTCAACAGCCTTTGCTGCATTTCTATTATACAAAACTGAAGCTTGCGAAGAATAGCCTTT
>CAMWJY010000203.1 GCA_947174685.1 uncultured Mollicutes bacterium
TTAATATTATTTTATTTTTATAAAAATTGCTTGTTTTAAAATGAATTTTGTGTTAAAATAATGAGGTCAAACAGCTTTGAAAGCGTAGAACTTTGAACGTTTTACGCTTTTCTTTTTGGCGTAGTTTTCATGTAGCTTTTCTCTGATAAAGACTCTAAAAGAATAGATTCATGGAGGAGAAGAATATGGAACAAGAAAATTCATTTTTAGGGAAGGAGAAAATTTCAAAGCTATTGCTTAAATTCTCAATTCCCTGTATTTTATCATTATTAATTAGTGCGTTATATAACATTGTAGACCAAATTTTTGTTGGGAATAGTGAGCTTGGTTATTTAGGAAATGCAGCCACAGGAATTGTATTTCCTATATTAATTATTGCTCAAGCCTTTGCTTGGTGTATAGGAGATGGTTCAGCAGCCTATTTAAGCCTGTGTCAAGGAAGAAAGGACACTAAGAGTGCTCATAGCTGTATAGGAACAGGTATAACAATCACAGTGATTATTAGTATTTTACTTTTAACAATATTTTTATGCGTGAAGGAACCCCTTCTTAGATTATTTGGTGCTTCTGATAATACGATTGATTTGGCTGTTGAATATTTTGTGATAGTCATCCCATTTTTTCCTGTGTTTATGGTTATGAATATGATGAATTCAGTCATTAGGGCAGATGGGAGTCCAGCATTTTCTATGATAGCGATGGCATCAGGAGCGATAGTAAATATTATCCTAGATCCAGTGTTTATTTTTGCTTGTCATTTTGGTATTGCAGGAGCAGCATGGGCTACAGTTATTGGTCAGGTTGTTTCCTTTGTTTTAACAGTCATTTATTGCTTTAGAACGAAGACATTTAAATTTGCTTTAAAGAGCTTTATCCCCAATTTTAAAATATTTAAGAATGCATTACTTTTAGGTATTTCTACCTTTATTACTCAGATGTCTATTGTGATCATTTCCTTAGTATGTAATATTATGCTTGCAAAATATGGAGACCTTTCTAAATACGGACCAGATATCCCTATTTCAGCAATAAGCATAGAAACTAAAGTATTTACAATTATCATCAACATAGTTGTAGGTATTGTATTGGGTGGACAGCCTATCATTGGATATAATTATGGGGCAGGAGATTTAAAGCGAGTGAAGAAGACCTATCAGCTTATTTTATTATCTAGTTTAATCGTGGGATTAGTCTCTACTCTCATTATTGAAGTATTCCCAGATGCTGTCATTGGAATCTTTGGTTCAGCAAATGATCCATTATACCTAGAATTTTCAAGGAGGCTATTTAGGATTTTCTTATCCTTAGTTACAGGAACCTGCTTAATTAAGATGACCTCTATCTTTTTTCAAGCCGTTGGTCAGACAGTGAAGGCAACGATCGTTTCATTAACAAGAGATATTGTTTGTTTTATACCACTTGTAATATGCTTGCCTTTAGGGTTAGGAATTGACGGAATTTTATATGCAGCACCTATTGCTGATACTATAGGCTTACTAGTTGCAGGAATATTGACAGTTCTTTTCTTTAATACTCAAGCAAAAAATAAAAAAAGTTGAATAAAATCTTGACTATTTTATTAAAATAGTATATCATTATAATGTTGTAACATGCACCACATAGAACAGGTCTAAAATGATGAGAAATCTACCTTAATAGTGTGTCTTAAAATATAAAACAGGAGGTAATACGACATGTATGCAATAGTAGAAACTGGCGGTAAGCAAGTTCAAGTAGAGGTTGGTTCAGCAATCTATGTTGAAAAGCTAGATGTAGCTGAGGGTGAAACTTATACTTTTGACAAGGTATTATATGTATCTGGTGAGAAGACTTTAGTTGGTGCTCCATATGTTAAGGGTGCTACAGTTACTGCAAAGTGTGAGAAGCAAGGACGCGGTAAGAAGATCGTAATCTTCAAGTATCGTCCTAAGAAGCATTCTGCATCTAAGCAAGGTCATCGTCAATCTTATACAAAGTTAGTTGTTGAAGCAATCAACGCTTAATTATGACAACCTATAAAATTAAAAGAAAAGAACATGAAGCTTTGTTAGAAGTACAAGGGCATTCAAATTATGCTGGCTATGGCAATGATATTGTTTGTGCAAGTATTTCAACAGCTTTAATATTTACTGCAAACCTAATCGAAAAATTAAATTTAAGTTACAACATAATGGATTTGGTTTGTGAGGAAGGATATTTCCGTTTACAGGTTAAAACATCAGATTTAACTGCAAATGCTATATTTGAGAATTTAGAATATACACTAGAGGAAATATCTAAGCAATATCCGAAGAATTTAAAATTTATGAACTAGGAGGAATTCTTATATGTTAAAGCTTAATTTACAATTATTCGCATCTAAAAAAGGTGTTGGTTCTACTAAGAACGGCCGTGACTCAGAAGCTAAGCGTCTTGGTGCTAAGGCTAGTGACGGACAATATGTAACTGCAGGTTCAATTTTATATCGTCAAAGAGGTACTAAAGTATTCCCAGGAAATAATGTTGGACGTGGTGGCGATGATACTTTATTTACTAAGGTAGCAGGTATCGTACGTTTTGAACGTAAGGGTCGCGACAAGAAGCAGGTTTCTGTTTATCCAGTTGCAGAATAATAAAATTTAAGGTGCCCAATCATTTGGGCACTTTTTAATCTCTTTAAAGGAGGAAAAGCTTATGTTTGTTGATTTAGTGAAGATGGAACTGGAAGCCGGACGTGGTGGTGATGGCATTGTTGCTTACCGTAGAGAGCTTAAGGTAGAAAAGGGTGGTCCTTTTGGTGGAAATGGTGGAAATGGTGGTTCTATCATTTTTGTTGGAGAAGAGGGCTTATCTACATTACTAGATTTAAGATATAATAAAATTATAAAAGGTAACCCTGGAGAAAAGGGTGCTCATAAGGGTATGACTGGGGCCAATGCTTCAAATACCTATATTAAGGTTCCTGTAGGAACGATTATCTTTGATGAGGCAACAGGAAGGATCATTGGTGATATTACAAAGCATAAGCAAGAGGTTTTGGTTTGTAAGGGAGGCCGTGG
>CAMWJY010000204.1 GCA_947174685.1 uncultured Mollicutes bacterium
GGGAAGCAAAGACCTTGTACATAAATACTTTTTTGAAAGAAAACAAGCATAGATAATTTTGATATTAATGAATCATCTTAGATAAAATAGAAGGAGGAATATTTATGCCAATTGTAGAATTTAAAAATGTAACAAAAACTTATACAAGTGGAGAGCATACATTAAATGCTCTAGATACAATCAATTTGACTTTGGAAGAAGGAAAATTCATTGTAATTTTAGGACCTTCAGGAGCTGGGAAATCTACACTACTTAATTTATTAGGAGGACTAGATAGTCCAACAAGTGGAACAATAGTTGTTGATGGAAAGGACATATCTCATTTGACAGAAGATCAACTATCAGAATATCGAGCAGAAACTGTTGGATTTATATTCCAGTTTTATAATTTGATTCCAACACTTACAGTCTATGAAAATGTTGCATTGATAAAGGAAATTGTAAAGGATTCTCTTGATTCAAAACAAATGTTAGATGAGGTAGGACTTTTGGATCATATGAAAAATTTTCCAAATGAGCTATCAGGAGGAGAACAACAACGTGTAAGCATCGCAAGAGCCTTAACCAAAAATCCAAAGATTTTATTATGTGATGAGCCTACAGGAGCTCTTGATTCTGAAACAGGAAAAATGGTTTTAAAGCTACTTTTAAAAATGGCTAAGGAGTACGGAAAAACGATTGTAATTGTTACACACAATCAAAACATTGCAAAGCTTGCAGATGTAATTATTCAAGTGAAAAATGGCAAAATTAAATCTTTAGAAGAACAATCAAATCCACTCGACGTAGAGGAAGTGGAATGGTAATATGCTTTGGAAAAAATTGCTTAGAACAGCTTTAAGATATAAGGCTCAATTTATATCAATGATTATAATGGTTTCTATCGGTGTTGGTGTTTTTATAGGCTTTAATATGGAGTGGTATAGCCTAGATGATAATATCAATACCTTTTTAGAGGAAACTAACTATGCAGACTATAGAATCTATTTGGATACAGGCTTTACAGAAGATGACATAATCAAAGTAAAAAATATAGAAGGTATAGATGATGCTACAAGATTTCTTTCCTTAGATGTATCCTTAAAGGGAACAGAGGCAAATCTAGCTTTAACTGTTTTAGAAGATTACACAGTTTCCACTATGAAAATTATGGATGGAAAAGAATATGATGGTAAGGAGGGAATATGGATTTCTGATAAGTTTGCGAAAGAAAACAAACTAGAAATTGGAGATTTGATAACCATAACTTTACAAGGACATGAACTTACATCTAGTATTGTAGGTTTAGTAAAAAGTGGAGAATATATGATTTGTGTATCTGGAGATAATCAGCTTATGCCGGATTATAGAAGCTATGGATTTGCCTATATTTCTCCTAATGAGGTAAAAAATAGCTTAGGATATATCTTTTATCCTCAAATCAATATAAAATCAAATCTTGGAAAAGAGGAACTAGAAACTCAAATACAAGATACTTTAAGTAAAACAGTTTTACTTCTAGAAAAGGGTAAACATGTTTCCTATGCAGCGGCTTTAAGTGAAATTGAAGAAGGACAAACAATGGGTTCTATTCTACCTGTGCTATTCCTGGCTATTGCAGTTCTTACTATGATTTCTACAATGCACAGAATCACAATTAATGAAAAAAGGCAGATAGGAATTATGAAGGCTTTAGGTCTAAAGAATAAAAGAATTGTAGGGCATTATACCTCCTATGGCTTTATGATAGGACTGATTGGCTCCCTTATAGGCTTTGTTATAGGCTATGGAATTGCAGCCATTGTTGTAAATCCAAATGGTATGCAAGGATCCTATTTTGACATGCCTTATTGGGAACTATCTGCACCTTGGTTCTGTTATTTAGCTTTCTTTGTAACAATCGCCTTTTTAACATTCATCAGCTTTCTTTCTGTAAAAAGAATGTTAAAGGGGAATGCAGCTGAAGTTCTTCGTCCAGCCGTTCCTAAAAAAGTAAAATCATTACTTTTAGAAAAAACAAAATTATGGAATAAATTTTCTTTTGGAACTAGATGGAATTTAAGAGATATCATAAGACATAAATCAAGAACAGGTATGACGCTTATCGGAGTAATAGGATGTATGGTTTTACTTGTTGGTGCTCTTGGTATGAAGGATACTATGGCGAGATTTCTTGATTTAATTGGAAATGATATGTATAACTATGAATCTAGAATTAATTTATCCAATGAAGCAGAATCAACTGAAATAGAGAATCTTATAAATCAGTGTAATGCAGATACATTATCAACAATTTCTGTTGAATATAATCAAGAAGCCATCTCTTTAGAAATCTATAAAATAAATGACACCAATCCAAAATTACATTTTGTTGATGAGAATAATAAAAAAATAACTCTATCTAAAGATGGAGTATATCTATGCTTACGTTTAGCAACCAATGTTTCTATTGGAGATTCTATTTCTTTTTGTCCTTATGGAAGCAATCAAACTTACAATGTTAAAGTCGCAGGCTTTATACGTTCTGTTGTAACAGAAAGCATTGTTATGACTGATGAATATGCTCAAAGCATAGGACTAGAGAATAAATCAACTGCATTATTTACAGATATTACTCCTCAAGAAATAGAAGCCTTAGCAAATGGCTCCTCTGCTATCTCCTCTATCCAAACTAAATCTAGCATAATGGAATCCTATGATAGTTTTCTAGAAATTATGAATACAATGGTGCTTGTATTAGTTGTAGCTGCAATCATCTTAGGAGTAGTAGTTTTATATAATCTTGGAGTTATGAGCTATATAGAACGATATAAAGAACTTGCAACCTTAAAAGTATTAGGCTTTAAAAATAAATATATTGGCAGATTATTAATTAGTCAAAACCTTTGGTTAACTATAATAGGAATCCTTGTAGGGCTTCCATTAGGATATCTAGTCTTAAAACTACTTTTAATAAATTTGGCAAGTGAATATGAACTAAAACTTATTTTAGGACCATTAACCTATATTGTTAGTATTGTAGTAACA
>CAMWJY010000205.1 GCA_947174685.1 uncultured Mollicutes bacterium
ATATTAATGAACGTATAAAGGAGATTGCTACCTTAAAGGTTTTAGGATACCAGAGAAAAGAAGTTTTAGGCTATATTTATAGAGAGATACTTATTATGAGCTTCATAGGAATTCTATTTGGCTTTGGAGTGGGTCCACTTTTAAATCTATTTGTTATAAAGCAAATTTCTAATCCTGGTCAATGCTTTAAAATAACCTTAGGTGGTTTAAATTTCTTGTATGCTTTCATAATTACAAGTGTTTTTGTAGGAATTGTACTTTTGTTGTTTATTCCTAAAATGAAAAAGGTTAAGATGGTTGAATCATTAAAATCAGTAGAATAAAGAAAGAGGGTGGCTTTATATGAATGATATTTTTATTTCCTATAAGGTACATAACCGTAAGACTGCAATTAAATATTATAAAGCATTGAAGGCTTTAGACTATCAGGTTTGGTTTGATCAGCTTGTTCCTAGGGGAGCAGATTGGAAGGAGACAATAGCTAAACAAATAGAAAACTCATGCTTAGTGATATGTTTGTTAAGTAAGGCTTGCTTGTTAGATGATTGGGTTTTATTTCAAATAAAAACTGCTAAGTCTCATCAAAAAGAAATTCTTTATATTCTATTAGATGATACGCCTTGGGAGGAGCATCTAGAATATGAGGTGAGTGAAGTAACCTATAATAGGTTAGAAGAATTACCTCTTAAAAAGTGGTTTGGAAAAGAAACTATGGATTTAGATGAGGAGGCTTCTACAAAAGAGATTGTAGAAGTGACCTTAAAAACGGAACAAGCTATAGAAAAGGTAACTCTCACTATGACCGAAACAATAGAGAAGCCCTTTAAAAATACAGAAACTGTAGGAAATGTAATTCTTACAAAAGAAGAGATTCATGAAAAGAATTCTATTGAGGGGGCCTCTTTAGAAGATGATTCATTTACAAATAAAGCAATAGAAGAAGCTCAAGAAGTACTTGAAATTGAGGAATCAGCTCAAGATTCAGCTGTATTTGAAGAGCCTGATCAAGATATGGTTGTTTACGAAGAGCTAGTTCAGGAAGGTTCTCCTGCTGAGGAAAATAAAGACAAATCTAAGGAAGAGAAACCTATTAATAATAAAAAAAGAATACTTAAGCCTATTTTAAATATTGGTTTAATGGTGATTTTTTCTGCGTTAGCCTTTCTATTTTACGGAGTGAAAATTTTAAATATAACATTAGATTATCGCTATGGATGCATATTGGTAGGAATCACAGGAATTTTACTTCTTTCTTATGTTCATAAAAGAATTGTGTACATTATACAAAGTCTTTTAGCAGTAGCCTTATTATGTGTCACTATATTCTTAGTTCCACCATATTATATATCCTCTGTTTCTATTAACTCTATGGTCTTCCTTTTATTTTATTTTTTTGCTTTTGGTTTAAGGTATTCTAAAATAAATATTTGGTTAGCTTTATTAGCATCTTTATTTTATTCCGTATTATTTACTGCCTTAGATTCAACCATTGTAATTTTAATCGATCATTTCTTTGATTTTGATTGTTCATGGATAAGTATTATAGGAGTAGTTGCATTTATAGCATATAAGTATTGGAGTATAAGAAATGATTTTAAATGATGTAAAAGAAATAATCAAACAACTTAAGATAGAAGATAAGGCTAAGCTTTTGGTAGGTGCTGACTTTTGGCATACCCATCCTTTATTAGATGAACAGGGGTTATGCTTAACCGATGGTCCGCATGGAGTACGTATGCAGAATAATGGAGGAAAAGAAACAGGACTAAGAGAGTCTATTCCTGCAACTTGTTTTCCAACGGCCTCTGCCTTAGCCTGTAGCTTTGATGAAAAGCTATTATATGAAGTAGGAAAGGCGATTGCTAGAGAATGTATAGACCAAGAGGTGGACATGCTTCTAGGACCAGGAGTAAATATAAAAAGAAGTCCTTTATGTGGAAGGGATTTTGAATATTATTCAGAGGATCCTTATCTTGCAGGAATTCTAGCAAGTGGGTTTATCAATGGTGTACAAAGTCAAAATGTTTTAGCCTGTATGAAGCATTTTGCTTGTAATAATCAAGAATATGCAAGAATGGTAAATGATTCAATTTTAGATGAGAGAGCCTTATTTGAAATCTATTTAAAGCCTTTTGAAATTGCTATAGAATTAGCTAAGCCAAAAGCCATTATGTGTTCTTATAATAAAGTGAATGGTACACTAGCAAGTGAAAATCCAGTTTTGTTAAAAGAAATTTTAAGAGATAAATTTAAATTTGAAGGTACTGTCATTTCTGATTGGGGTGCAGTATCAAGCAGAGTAAAGGCTTTGAAAGCAGGACTAGATTTGGAAATGCCAGGCAGCTTAAGCTACGTAGATATAATGGATGCACTTGAAAAAGGGGAAATAGATGAGGAAGCCTTGAATCAAAGAGTAGAATCTGTGTTACGACTTTATCAGGTTAGACCTGACTTTAAGGATAAAAAGAATCTTTCTTATCATCATATTGCCAAGCAAGCAGCTTTAGAAAGCATCGTATTATTAAAAAATGAAAATCAAGTATTACCTTTAAATTCTTCTGAAAAAATTGGTATATTTGGTAATCCCAATATGCGTATTCAGGGGGCAGGAAGTAGTAAGGTCAATCCAAAACAGGTGGATTCTTTTTTAGATTGCTTAAGAAAAGAAGAAATTCATTTTGAATATTTTGATACTATTACAGACGAAGTTAAGCAAATGGATAAGGTAATCTGTTTTGTTGGTTTATCATCTGTAAAAGAAATTGAGGGTAAAGATCGTAAGGATTTAAAGCTGGATGAAGAGGATATAAGGCTCGTTTGGGAGCTTACAAAGCTTCATTCTAAGGTAATAATAGTTTTAACTACAGGTTCGGTTGTAGAGCTTCCTTTTATTGATTCTATTTCTGGATTGGTTTTAACATATCTTGCAGGAGAGGCAAGTGCCTCTGCCTTATGTGATATTTTATATAATAAGACAAATCCATCTGGACATT
>CAMWJY010000206.1 GCA_947174685.1 uncultured Mollicutes bacterium
ATCTAAATGATTGGTTGGCTCATCCAAAATTAAAAAATCACAATAGGTGACTAGTACCTTTGCTAAAGCTAATCTTTTCTTCTGTCCACCAGATAAATGTGTAGCAGTCATTTCATAATCTGTAAAGCCAAGCTTAGATAAAATAGATTTAGCTTCGTAATCAGCAATAGGATGTTCCTTAGTACTATCTGCCATTACAATTTCTAAAATGGAAACTCCATCCTCAAAACTAGGCTCTTGAGGAAGATAATTAATCATCATTCCTCCAGATTTAATAATGGTCCCTGAGATTGGTTTTTCCATACCTAATATAAGCTTTAAAAGAGTTGTTTTTCCTGTTCCATTAACACCAACAATACCCACCTTATCCTGATCAGTAATTGAAAAGTTGGTATGATCAAGAAGCATTTTATCTATATATTTAAATGATACATCATCAAAGGTTATAACCATCTTCTATTCCTCCAACTTTCTTTCTACAACGACTATAGAATAAGCTTCTTCCTTTACTACTACCCCAGTAGGTCGAAATTGATTTTTCAACCAAAAGCCTTCACTTTCTTTATTTCCTAACACATACCCTAAGCGTGCATATTTATAATTTGACATAAAGCATTCTAAAACTTCTTTTATAATTTGGCTTCCAATACCTTTACCCTGATATTTTTTATTCATCATAAAAAAGCCAATAAAGATTGTTTGATCATTTGGATATCCTAATATCAAATCCATCACAGCAACTAGCTTTTCTTCATCATAAAATCCAATATAAAATTTATCCTCAAGAGTTTTTCTTGGAGGTAGATTTCTTAAATCCCTACATAAGCTTTCATAGGTTACCATTGGAGGACAATGCTTGTAATAGAGAGGATTTCCTAAGCATAGCTCTAAAACCTCTTGGATGTTTTCTTCAGTTATTTTTCTTATTTGATAATTTTTTGAAATCTGTGAAATATCCATTTGAATCCCTCCAAGCTCTTCTCTTTAAAAGTATAACATAAAACTATAATTTTTTTGCAATAAAATTCTTTATTTATGCTATAATGATACTAAAAGAATAAAGGAGAGATGTGTATGATATCCTTAAATAATAAAATATTAAAGGTTGAAACATCCAAAATTAGACAGTTTAATGATTATGCAAGAGCTGTTGGAGCTGATGTTATTTTAACCTTAGGAGAACCTGATTTTAATACACCGGATGAAATTTCAAATGAAGCGATAAAGGCTTTAAATGAACATCAAACCAAATATGGTCCAACACCTGGTTTTTTAGATTTGAGAAAAAAGATTTGCGAATATGAAAAAAGAATGAATGACTTTGATTGTACACCAGATGAGATTATTATTACTCATGGATCTACAGAGGCTTTAACCAGCGCTCTTTTTACAATGCTGAATCCTGAGGATGAGGTTATTGTTCCTAATCCAGCTTATCCTATGTATAGACAAATGGTTGAATTTATGGGAGGAAAAATCGTTACCATAGATACAACTATAACCAATTTTCAAATTACAAAAGAACAAATACTTAATGCTTTAACTTCAAAAACAAAAGCCATTATACTTACCTCTCCAAACAATCCTACTGGTGCTGTATTAAATGATGCTAGCTATAATGCCATTTATGAAGCACTCAAGGGTAAAGACATTTATGTAATCTGTGATGATGTATATAATCAAATCATATTTGAAAATCGTAAGCCCAGCTTTGTAAGATATAAGGATATGAAGGATAAAATCATCGTATGTCAGTCCTATTCTAAATCTTATGCAATGCCTGGATGGAGATGTGGCTATATGATAGCAAATCAAGAATTTATCAAGCATGCATCTAAAATACATCAATATATGATTGTGGCCTTAAATACATTTATTCAGCCTGCAATGATTAAGGCCTTAGACTATGATTCTAAGGACATGGTAGAAAGCTATAAAGAAAGACGAGATTATATTTATAAACGGTTAGTAGATATGGGATTAGAGGTAAAAAAGCCTGAGGGTGCTTTTTATATTTTCCCTTCTATTAAAAAATTTCACATCTCTTCTACTGATTTTTGTAAGAGATTAACTGAAAAATACAAGGTGGCCATTATCCCAGGAGATTGTTTTGAAGCAGATGATTATATTCGTTTAAGCTATTGTGTGGATTTTGAAACAATAAAAACAGCCTGTGATAGATTAGAACAATTCATAAAAACCCTAGGAGGAAAATAAAATGAAGGATAAATATTTTACATTATCCAATGGAGTAAAAATTCCCGCTGTAGGCTTTGGTACATGGCAGGTAAAGGATGGACAGGAAGCCTATGATTCTGTAAAATGGGCATTAGAGGCTGGATATCGCCATATTGATACAGCCTATACCTATGGAAATGAGGCAAGTGTTGCCAAAGCAATCAAAGATTTTGGTTTAAATAGAGAGGATGTCTTTATTACAACTAAGCTTCCTGCAACTATCAAAACCTATGAGGGTGCTTTAGAGCACTTCTCTACTTCTTTAAAAAATTTAAACACGGATTATATTGATTTATATTTAATCCATGCTCCTTGGCCATGGAATGATGTTGGTGGAGATTATACAGAAGGTAACATTGAAGCTTGGAAAGCCATAGTTGAATTATACCAACAAAAAAAGGCTAGAGCTATTGGCGTATCTAACTTCCATGTTAAAGATATAGAGGCAATCGTGGAAGCAACCCATTTTAAGCCTATGGTCAATCAAATAAGATACTTCATAGGAAATACACAAGAGACAATCACTTCTTATTGTCAGGCAAATGATATTTTAGTTGAAGCATATTCTCCTTTTGCTACTGGAGATATATTAAATAATGAAAAGCTAAATGCACTTGCAGAAAAATATCATACTTCTATTGCCAAAATATGTTTGCGTTATTGTTATCAAAAAAATACGCTTCCTCTTCCAAAATCTGTTCATAAGGAAAGAATCTATGAC
>CAMWJY010000207.1 GCA_947174685.1 uncultured Mollicutes bacterium
AAACAGAAGAATTAGTAGAACAGATTTTATATCGCTATGATGCCCATTTTAAAGGTCAAAAAGTAGATGTGTGTGATTTGGCTACTGGCTCTGGCTGCATTGCGATTACACTTGCGTTAGAAGAAAAAAATATGAAGGTTGTTGCAACTGACATTTCTAAAGAGGCTTTAGAGGTGGCTAAAGAAAATAGTAAAAACTTAGGAGCTTGTGTAGAATTTTTAGAAGGTGACATGTTGAAGCCTGTAGAAAATCGTAAATTTGATATATTTGTTTCTAATCCACCTTATATACCAGAGGATGAAGATGTCATGTCTTTGGTAAAGGATAATGAACCTAATATTGCATTATTTGGTGGTAAGGATGGGTTGAAGTTTTATCGTATTATTTTAAGTGGGGTAAAGCCTTTATTAAAAGAAAAAGCTATGATTTGCTTTGAACATGGGTATGATAAAAAAGAAGAAATGCTTGCTTTAGCTAAAGAATATTTTCCTGATGCTAAGGCTGAGGTTTTAAAGGATTTAGAAGGAAAGGATAGAATGACATTTATTTATGTCGGTGATTTTAATGTCTAAGCTCATTATTTTTCCAACAGATACAGTTTATGGGATAGGGTGTCCTATTTTTGATATTCAAAATATTCATAAAATATATGATATAAAACATCGAAGCTTGGAAAAGCCTTTGGCTTGTCTATGCTATGATTTGGCACAAATTGAAGAAATTGCAGAGGTAAATGAAAAAGTTAAAAGACTCATCACAACATTTATGCCAGGAGCTTTAACTCTAATATTAAAGGCTAAACCCATGGTTACTGCCAAAATTGGTTATAAGACGATAGGTGTACGTATTCCTGATTCTAAGCTTGCATTAGAATTATTAAAGGAAAATGGTCCTATGCTGACTTCTTCAGTAAATGAAAGTGGAGAAGCTCCTCTAAGTAGTTATGAAGAAATTGTAGAAGCATATGGAAGTTTTGTAGATCATATTTATCCTGCAACTGAAGACTTTTCAAATATCTCTTCAACTGTAATTGATTGTACAGAGGATTCCTTGAGGTTACTTAGGGAAGGTACAATCTCTTTAGACAAAATAAATGAAATATGGAATGTATAAAAGCCTACCCCTTGGGATACGATAATCTTAAGGGGGAATTTTTATGAGAAAGATTATTATTGCTGGAATTATAATTCTATGTATAGTTTTAGTATTTACAAGAAGCCATGAGGAAAAAGAAATTCGGGTAAGAATTATCCCTAATAGTGATGAAGTGTCTGATTTAAAGGTAAAAGAAACTGCGAAAGATATTACAGTGTGCTATTTAAAAGAAGCCTATGACAGGGAGTATAATACTTATCTAAAAAACTTAAAACAAACACTTACACTTTTTGAGAGTGCTTTAGAAAAAGAACTTAAAGAAGATGTGGAAGTAGAACTTGGTAATCATACCTTATATAATAAAACATATAATAATAATGCAGTCGAAAATAAAAATGCTATGACTTTATATGTGATTATAGGTGAGGGCAAAGGATCAAACTGGTGGGGAACAGTTTATCCTGAATTCCTTGAAGTAAATAGTAGTGAAGAAGTAAAATATGAGAGTCTTATATTAAGTATTTTTAAAAAGATAAAAGGAGAATAAAATGATTAGAGTTGAAAAAATCAACGAATCTATTTTTAATCAGGCTACTCAATTTTTAACCTCGGTTCCTTCGATAGATAAAATAGATGAGAAGATTTTAAACAATGCGTGTATTGCCTATGATGATGATAAAATTGTAGGCTGCATATCCTTTGAAGAATTTACAGATAAAGGTTTAATTCGTTACTTTGTTTTTAAAAAGGTTTTATCCTTAGAAAGCTTAGAAGAACTTTTACATGTTTTAGAGGATAGTGCTAGAGAAAAAGGCTTGAAGATGTTATTATGTATAGCTGAATGTAGTCAAATAGAGGAGCTTTTTAAATCCTTAGAATTTCAGCCCTTGAAGGAATCAAAGATTTTTATAAATGAAGAAAATGTGTTAAACACAAATTTCAAATCGGCATTATTTTTAAATAAGCTTTTAGCTTAATTTTCTTGTAAAAATGAAATGGTTTTTGTATAATAGAAGTAACTAAAATACTAGGAGGAAAACTATGTACAAAATCATTGATAGCTATATCGAAAAGCTTATGACATCAAAGCCCGATATGCCCCTATGGAATATTGAGGCCATCAAACAGGGGAAAAAACCAGCCTGGAATTATATTGATGGCTGTATGATGGTATCCCTATTAGAGCTATATAAAACTACAAAAGATGAAAAATATCTTACATTTGTTAAGACCTTTGTAGATTTTTATGTTCATGAGGATGGAACTATTTTAGGTTATGAAAAAGAAAAATATTCTACAGATGATGTTTCTGAAACACGCGTGCTTTTTGATTTATACGCTTATACAAAGGAAGAAAAATATTTAAAGGCAATTGAACTTGTTTATGAACAAATTCTTACACATCCAAGAACTAAGGAAGGAAACTTCTGGCATAAGAAGATTTATCCTAATCAGGTTTGGTTAGATGGATTATATATGATGCAGCCTTTCTATACTCGTTATGAAACACAAATGAATAAGATGCAAAACTATAGTGATATTGTAAACCAATTTAAAAATGTCTATAATATTATGAGAGATCCTAAGACTGGTTTATATTATCATGGTTATGATAGCTCTAAGACAATGTTCTGGGCTGATCCCAAGACAGGATTATCTAAGAACTTTTGGTTGAGATCACTAGGTTGGTTTACCGTAGCAATGATTGATGTTTATGAATATATGGATGAACAGATGTTTGATGAACGTCATACAATTATGGAAATGTTTAAAGAAACTGTAGATAGTATACTTAAAGTACAGGATCTTAAATCTAAGATGTTCTATCAGGTTCCAAATTTCCCAGGAAGAGAAGGAAATTAT
>CAMWJY010000208.1 GCA_947174685.1 uncultured Mollicutes bacterium
TTCACATATTTAATATCTTCAAATAAACTACCACCAAATATAGCAATATTCTTTCTCATAATATTCTTCCTCGTTTCATCTAGTTTGTAATACTAGTTTACTTCAATTCAATAAACTTGTCAATAGTTTTTTATAAAAATAATTGTAATTTTTAATAATTCGTGATAAAATATTAAATGTGGGGTGAAATCATGAATTCAATTAACGATATTTTAGGAAAATGGTTAGAGGATCTAAGTAAATTCTCATATAAGGATTATAAGGATCTGCCAGATATAGACTTATATATGGATCAGGTTGTTACGTTTTTAGAAAAGCAGCTTGCCATATTTCAAACATCATCATTAGATAAGCAAATTACTTCTTCTATGATTAATAACTATGTTAAGGGTGAGGTCGTTAGTGCTCCTATTGCTAAAAAGTATAATCGTGAGCATTTAGCACTTATCGAAGAGGTTTGTACATTAAAGCAGGTACTTACTATTGCTGAGGTAAAGCAGATTATTGATGAACGCTATCGTAAAGAAGATTTACCTAAGGATGAAATCTTTGATCATTTTAAGACTTTAGTGAATGAGAAAAATAATGAGGCTGTCAATTTAACAAAATCTCTATTAAATAATATTGAACAAAATGATCTAAGAGCATTAACTGATTTATCAGTTGATTTAGCTTTAACAGCAAGTGCTTTTATCTCTATTAGTAAACGTATCCTCTTCTTAAATCGTCTCTATCAACAGGATTTAGAGAGTAAGAAAAAGGATAAATCTGAAAAAAATGAATGAAAAAATGGGTTCTAAAGACCCATTTTTTTAATCGTTATTTGAGGTTGACGAAAGCTTAACCGTATAATTTGAATTAAACTTTTCCTTAGCCAATCTGCTGATACTAATGAAATTTGCCTTAGTTAGGTCTGTATCTGTGCATACATCTATTACCAAAACCTCATCCTGTAGAAGTACTAATACATCCTCAAAATCTAAGGAAGCCATAATCATTTCCTCTAAAGCAATCTCATCCATTTTTGTTTGTCTTAGAGAAGTGATTTTCGCATTTTCCTCTTCTACCTGAGCTACAGTTAGTGTACCTGATGCTATTCTAGCCTCAGCCTCTTCAATCAAAGCTGTAACCTCTTCAATACTCTTCATTCTTGCCTCAGCAAAATCAGGATTAGTAGTGCTGGTACCTAGACTTGGAGAACTTACAGGATCTGTAGTTTTATTGGCCTCATGGATGTAGAATATAGACATCATAACTACTACAGCTAAAAGTAATATTGGCAATCTCAGTTTCTTTTTCATATACTATTCCTCTCCTATAGTAAAGTATATGAATAGGTAATCTTATTTATGCAAACTTTTCTATGACTTTATTCATACGAATTGATTTTTTCCAGTAGCTTCCATATACATATTCTATGCCAAGCTCAGTGGCTCTTAGAACATCTTCCTTAGAAGAGACATTTGTAAGAATAAATACGATGTCTTTTTCTTTACAGAGCTTTTCAAGCTCTACAATAGATTCAAAGCCTTGCTTAGCAAGATCATAAATATAGTAAGAAATATTTTTTTGATAGACATCCATTAGATTACTAGAGGCAACCTTATATCCTAGGCTCTTTAGCTTCTTTAATTCCTTATGTGCACCAGGCTCATAATAGAAAATCAAACGCTTAGTCGTTTTATAAAAGTTATGCTGAGATTCTACAAAGGCTGCTAAATTGGCTTCCATCGTTTTAGAGCTTAAATTCACTAATATTGGTAGGGAGGTTTTAGATACCTCACTCAGCATCTTCAATTCCTTTGAACAGGAATTGATAGTATATTTATCAATAAGCTCCTCTAATCCTCTTCTAGCAATCACCCATTTCATATGGGCATGATCTACCTCAAAGCTATCTAATGCCACCTGTGCTACATAGGCATAGACTTCTTTTTTGGGAAGATCAACAAGCTGCTTATAGGAAATACCTAATCTTCCATGGTCTATAGCCTCACTAATGCTAGTATCTAATTGATTTTCTATAAAGCGCTGTTTTGCAGCCTCACTATCGTACTGACTAATATGATGATTCAAATCCTTAAATTCCTTTGCATCACTTAAAGCATCATAAGCAAAATCTAAAAGCTTATTTGGATCTTGAATATTCGCATTCTTAGAAAGACGGAAAACGCCACAATTAAAGAAAATTTTAACTCTACTGCTTAGCATATTTAAAGTCTTTGCAACTTTATCAAATGCTCCTATTAATAAATGCTCTACTGTTCTTTTATCATTCATATCAATGAAAAGGAGAGCATATCTATCATAGCCTAAATGATAAAGCTTAATTTGAAAATTATTGGCGAAATATGCAGTCATATGCTCGGCAATAGCTAAAATAACCTGCTTAGCGGAATTGATTCCATAAAGCTCCTCAAAAAGCTTAAAATCATGCACATCAAAAATGGCAAGACTGAGCTTACGATTTTCTAAATACTCTGCAATATCCATAACAAGCTTAAGCTCTGTTTCAAGCTTACTCGTTGGATTTTTATAAGCAAGATCATAAAGAGATTGACTCTTCTTCTTATCTTTAGTGTTATCCTCAATTAAAGAATATAAAGAAAGTATTCCATTTTCATAGGATGGGAAAAAGGTTTCTCTAATTTCAATATATTCTTTATTTTTCTTGGGGCGGAGCGGTGCGTTCACAATATTCAGCGGAGCGAACCCAAGATTGACACAAAATGTGTAAAAATCCTTTAAAAGAGGTTTATGATAGAAATCCTGAAGAATTCCGCGCTTGCCGATCCCCTTGCCTTCGCACTCGAATTGCGGTTTAAAAAGGACATAGGCGCGCTTGTTGCATGAAAGAATATTTTTGATCGCGGGCAAAATGAGCTTTAAAGAAATAAAACTTACGTCGCAGACAGCGCCGTCGAGTGGTTCGGGAAAGCTCTGTGT
>CAMWJY010000209.1 GCA_947174685.1 uncultured Mollicutes bacterium
TGGTTGGATGTATATCTCCTATTTCTTGATTAACCGAAAAAGAAGAGAACTATTTTCTAAAAAAATAGCCAACCTAGATAGAGAAAATGAAAAGCTAGAAAATTTATTTGTTCTTTTAGATTATATTGAAGGAAGAGAAACAAATTTAGATGTAGTAAAGGTATCTTTAAATGGAATTTATTTTTCTCCATCTTCAATGCGAAAGCATCCAGAAAAGGCTAAGAAGAAGGAGTTATATAATTTACTAATTGAATACTATTTAACTCTAACTAGGGATAAATACACAGATAGCTTCATTTGGGATTACAATATCAATTTCTTTACATGGCGTCTAATAGGAATAACTTCAATTGTTGGAATGTTAGGTATTAGTATATTATTGATATGTCATTCGTTTATTCCCCATCCGAATGAAGTTCTCTATACAGCCCTTTATGTTGTTTTTGGTTCCTTATTTGTACCGTTAATAGCGAAATTTTTTGGTCACTTTATTTAGCATCAATGAAAACGTTTTTCAATGATGCTTTTTTTCTTTGTTGAATAGAATTTATATAGTATAATAAATGCGTGGTAGAAAAAAATCAACCAAAGAAAGAGTGATTGTATGTTAAGATTAGAAAATATCAAAAAAGATTATAAGGTTGCAGATACCTATGTACATGCATTAAAGGGAATAAGCCTAGCATTTAGAAGGAATGAATTTGTTTCTATTTTAGGACCTTCTGGATGTGGTAAAACCACGATGCTCAATATTATAGGTGGTCTAGATAAATATAGTTCAGGTGACCTTTTTATTAATGGAAAAAGTACAAAGGATTTCAAGGATAAAGACTGGGATGTATATAGAAATCACAGAATTGGATTTATCTTTCAAAGCTATAATTTAATTCCCCATCAAACGATTTTAGGAAATGTTGAGCTTGCACTTACGATTGCCGGCTTACCAAAAGAAGAGCGTATCAAGCGTGCAAAGAAAGCTATTGATCGGGTTGGACTTGAAGGACAGTATAATAAGCATCCAAATCAATTATCTGGTGGTCAATGCCAAAGAGTTGCTATTGCGAGAGCTTTGGTCAATGAGCCTGAAATTTTGCTTGCTGATGAGCCTACTGGGGCTTTGGATACCCAGACCTCTATTCAGATTATGGAGCTTATTAAGGAAATCTCACAAGAAAAGCTCGTTATTATGGTTACCCATAATCCGGACTTAGCAAAACAATACTCTACTCGTATAGTTCGTCTTTTAGATGGCGAGCTCGTAACAGATTCTAATCCATATACTCTTGAAGAAGAAAGAAATGAAATTTTAGTAGAAGAAGCTGAGACTCCACAAGAAGCTGAAGCTTCTCAAGAAAAAGTTGAATCAGTTCAAAAGAAGGAAAAGGCAAAAATGTCCTTTTGGACTGCTTTTAAGCTATCCTTAAGAAATTTATTTACAAAGAAGGCAAGAACTGCCTTAACCTGTGTAGCAGGCTCTATTGGTATTATTGGAGTATCTAGTGTACTTGCAGTATCTAGTGGTGTACAGGGCTATATCACCTCTATGCAGGATGATATGCTTTCGGGAAATCCAGTACAAATCTCTGAGACTGCCTATGACTTATCTGCAATGATGAATAGTATGGGTCCAATGGATAAAGCTAATGCTTTAAAAATTGAAGATGGCAAGGTTAATGTTAATGAAGTAATTAAACGTTTAATTACTCAGGGAGAAGCCATGGAAAAGATGCAAATCAGCAATAATATTACGCAAGATTATATTGATTATGTTTATAGTATAGATGCTGGTTATGCAGCAGCAATCAGCTTAGAGTATGGTATCGATGTTACTAATAATATCTATACGGATTATCAGGTTCACTATGATAAGCCTGAAGAAAAGAAAAATACAAGTCTTTCAGCAATTAAAAATATTTATACCTCTGTTTTAAGAGAAACAGAATTTGAAAAATACGCTGGGTATGTAACAGGCTTAACAAACGTATTCCAGCAAGCTCCAAATGATAAAGATTATATTTTAAGTCAATATTATTTATTATATGGAGATGAGATTGCAACAAAAGAAAATGAAATAATGATCGTTGTCAATAGTGACCAGGAATTAACAGACTTATTACTTGCTCAGCTTGGCTACTATACACAGGATCAATTTATAAATACAACCTTCCGTCATACAAATGATCCAAAGTATAATCCTGAAATTGATAAGAATCGTTTTGACTTTAGTGAATTAATCGGGAAAAAATTCTATTATTATCCAAATGACTTAATCTATGAAAAACAAGAAAAAACTATTATGACAGGACCTTTTAAATATCATCATGAGATGGATAAGGAAAAGGGGCAAGAGCTTGTAGTTAAGGCAATTTTAAGACCTAAATCAACTATTTCCTATGGTTGTATGACAAGTGGTTTCTTCTACACAGAAGCCTTCGCAAAGAAATTTATTCAAGATGGATTAAACTCAGAGGTTGTAAAATATCTAAAAGATAATGATTTGGCTTACTATGGAATGTTGACTAAGGAAAATGGTCAAATAGATAATCAAGCAATCACATATAAATATAATTATACACCTAGTGGAAGCGAAGTAAGTAAAGAAACAACAGGCTATGTGGGTACTGCAAATGCAATGTCTGAACTTTTAAGTATGATGATGGGTGGAAGTGCAGGTGGAAGTAGTGCTCAAATGACAGCAATGTATACAACTTTATCCTTAAGACAGTTAGGTGGAAATGATGTTGCAAATGATATCTCTATTTATCCTGTGAACTTTGAATTAAAGGATGGAGTAACTAAGCATTTAGATGCTTGGAATTCAGAGGATACTTTAACTTTCCAAAATAGTAATGGAGAGACAATCACTTTAACGAAAGAAGAACGTGAACAAATTACTTATACAGATAATATTGCAGTCATGATTAATATGATTAAAAGCTTAATCAA
>CAMWJY010000210.1 GCA_947174685.1 uncultured Mollicutes bacterium
TAATAAAATATACAATCATTTCTTTAGGCAGGTCTTTATTTACACTCTCTATAGCTAAATAAATGCTAAATAATGCATAAAGGATAGGCCATGCTATACCAAAGAGAACGGCAGGTGGTGCATAGCTTGGCAGATTCAAAGATTTGTAATAGCTTGGATCCGCTTTAAAAATTAAGGAAGGAATAAAATAAAGAAGTAAGCATACTGCAAATACTGCACCGATTTTTACATATTTTAAATATTTCATAGAATGCACCTCTACTATAGTTTATTCTTAAGACTTCTTGTTTATGCATCAAAAAAGGGGTGAGTACCCCTTTGATTATTTTATAAGTATGCGAATTTCATTACTACAAGCATCAAGCACATACTCTATACCTATCTTTAATTCACCACTAATGATTCGAGTGGCAATAAAGGTTTCTATATGCTTTTGAATATAACGTTTTACAGGACGTGCTCCAAATTCTATGTCAAAGCTTTGATCTAGAATAAATTTTTTCAAGGCATCTGTAAAGGTGATATTTATTCCTTGAGATAGCAGTCTTACATCTAAATCCTTTAGCATTTTAGCTACAATCTTCATTTGTACTTCCTTTGTAAGGGGATGGAAGGTGATGATTTCATCAATTCGATTTAAAAACTCGGGTTTAAAATATTGTTTTAATAGAGAAGATATCTCTTTTACTTTTTCATTTGAAAGAAGAAGCTCACTACCTATATTAGATGTCATAATAATGATTGTGTTTTTAAAGTCTACTGTTCTACCTTGAGAATCAGATAATCTTCCATCGTCTAGAATTTGTAAGAGAAGATTAAACACATCATGATGTGCTTTTTCAATCTCGTCAAATAAGATTATAGAATACGGATTTCGTCTTACCTTTTCAGTGAGCTGTCCGCCCTCGTCATAACCAATATATCCTGGAGGTGCTCCTATAAGCTTTGCAACACTATGAGCCTCCATATATTCAGACATATCAATTCTAATGATATGAGATTCGCTATCAAATAAAGTATCAGCCAACGCTTTAGCAAGCTCCGTTTTACCAACACCTGTTGGTCCTAAGAATAAGAAGGAACCAATCGGACGATTCTCATCCTTTATTCCTGCTCTTTGACGGATGATAGCGTCACTGATTAGACTTACTGCCTCCTCTTGTCCAATAACACGTTTTTCTAAGGTTTCCTTCAAATGAAGGATTTTTTCTTTTTCTCCTTGCATTAATTTAGAAATTGGAATATTCGTCCACTTGGCAACAACCTCTGCAATATCTTCCTCATCTACAGACTCAGAAAGAAGATGATTCTCTTTACTACGATTTTGATACTCCTTAATATCATTTTCTAAGGAAGGGATGGTGGAATATTGTATTTCTGAGGCTAGCTTATAATTTCCTTCATTAAATGCCTTTTCTAACTCAAAACGCTTTTGATCTAAGGACTTTTTCATTTCTTTAAAATGCTGAAGCTCCTTTTTTTCCTTTTGCCATTTTTCTGTGAAAGCTTTAGCCTTTTCCTCTAGAGAGGAAAGCTCTTTGGTGATATCCTCTAAACGTTTTTTAGAAGTAGAATCAGATTCTTTTTTAAGAGCCATTTGTTCTATTTTTAATTGGGCAATTTTTCTATCTAAATCATCCAGCTCGGCAGGCTTAGAATCAAGCTCCATGCGACAAGAAGCACATGCTTCATCAATTAAATCTATAGCCTTATCTGGTAAGAAACGATCAGTAATATAACGATTGGATAGAGTAGCAGCAGCAACAATTGCATTATCCGTGATAGCAACTCCATGATGAAGCTCAAAACGTTCTTTTATTCCTCTTAGAATAGAAACTGTATCTATGACAGTTGGTTCACTAACTAACACCTTTTGGAAACGTCTTTCCAAGGCACTATCCTTTTCTATATATTCACGGTATTCCTTAAGAGTAGTAGCACCAATACAATGTAGCTCGCCACGAGCAAGCATAGGCTTTAGCATATTAGAGGCATCTAATGCCCCATCAGATTTACCAGCGCCTACGATTAGATGGATTTCATCAATAAACATAATGATGTTTCCATCAGATTCTTTTATCTTATTTAAAACAGCCTTTAAGCGCTCTTCAAATTCTCCACGAAACTTCGCTCCTGCGACTAAAGCCCCCATATCTAGCTCAAAGATCTCCTTATCCTTTAAGGAAGAAGGAACGTCATTAGCAACAATTCTTCTAGCCAAACCCTCAATAATTGCAGTTTTACCTACACCTGGTTCACCTATAAGCACAGGATTGTTTTTTGTCTTTCTAGAAAGTATTTTGATGATACGCCTGATTTCCTCATCTCTTCCGATGACTGGATCAATTTTTCCGTTTCTTGCAAGCTCAACTACATTTCTCCCGTATTTTTCTAATACATTTTCGTCAGTATATTGTTGTTCCATGTTCAAAACCTCACTTTCTACTTATAGTTTATTCAACTATACTTATATTATACTCTTAATTTTGGCACTGTCAATATATGAGTGCCAAAAAAGTTAAAAATAAAAGTTTTGGTTTGACTTTAGGTATAGAGTTTGATATAATTTAATACGCTATAATGAGATGGCAAGATGGCCCTGTAGCCAAGTGGTAAGGCACGGCACTGCAACTGCCCGATCATCAGTTCGAATCTGTTCGGGGCCTCCAGTAAAAAATACCGCTTTTGTAGCGTAAGAAAAAGAGTTAGAAACACTTGTTTTTAACTCTTTTTCTTTTATAAAGAATTATTTTTGATTTGGGTGTTACTTTAAAAATTTTTTCTTATGCTTTCCTAATAATGCATTTTATGATATAATAAGAATGTAGCTAGAAGAAGTCTATAAGTAAGAGCTCTACTTCTTATAGATGGCTATGACAACTAAATTGTCGTAGAGTGGTTTTCCGGAATGGATAGCGTGATTGAAACTGATGAGTAC
>CAMWJY010000211.1 GCA_947174685.1 uncultured Mollicutes bacterium
GATTAAATGCAAATCATATTTATACTCCAAGAGACCTTCTTTTATGCTTTCCTAAAAGGTATTATTTTTATCAGGTAGATAATCAAAATGCTTTCAGTGGAGAAACGCTTTGTTTTAAGGCCGTGGTAGCCTCAAGGCCTGCATGGATAAAAACAGTCAAAAGATCGAAGGCTTTTGTGTTTTATGCGAGCGTCAATCAAAGAAAAGTGAAATGTATTATCTTTTCTGGAGATTATTTGCGATTTAAGCTACAAGTTGGAACTCCAATTATTTGTTATGGAAAATACAAGGAAAAAGAAAAGGAGTTTAGCCTAACGACAATTTTCTTTGATGATTTTGAGTGTAAGATTGAATTAGATTATGGTATTCCTGATATTAATAATAAAACAATTCAAAACACTATAGAAAGACTTCTACAAATGGGGTATTCCTTAGAAGATGAGTTGCCTATGGAATATATTTTAAAATATAGACTAGGGACATTAAATGAGCTTGTACGTTTAGCGCATTTTCCAAAAAGTATAGTCGATTGTTCAAGAGTAAGAAGAAGAATCAGATATGAAGATTTTTTCTGGTATACTGCCTCTTTAGAAGCTTTAAAACAGTTGAAAAGCACAGAAGAAAAGCAGCCTAAAAGAATAAATGACTTGATTATAAATCAAGTCATAAGCCAATTACCTTATGAATTAACTCAAGATCAGCGTCATGTAATTGGGGAATGCTTAAGAGATATAAAATCTCCCAAAATTATGAATCGATTGGTTCAAGGTGATGTAGGATCAGGAAAAAGTATTGTTGCTTTTATATGCTCTTTAGCTGTAATAGATGCAGGCTATCAAGTAGCTTTTATGGCTCCAACTGAAATCCTTGCTAAGCAGCATTATGAAAATGTGAAGAAGCTATTTCCAGAGATGTCTGTTGAACTTTTAACCTCCTCAGTGAAGGCTAAAGAGAAGACAGAGCTGTTATATAAGCTGATGCATGGAAGAATTTCTTTACTTATTGGTACCCATGCCTTACTTGAGGACAATGTGGTATTTAAAAATCTAGGACTTGCAATTATTGATGAGCAGCATCGCTTTGGAGTCAACCAAAGAAAGACTTTACTAGATAAGCTAAAGGGAGTAGATGCCTTATATCTAACTGCTACCCCTATTCCAAGAACCTTAGGCTTAACTAGCTTTGGAGATTTGGATTTGTCCATTATTAAGACGATGCCAAAGAATAGAAAGCCAGTCCTTACGAAGATTGTTCCTATGGAGCAGTTAAATTCCTTAGGAAAGACCTTGGAACGACATTTAGCCTGTGATGAACAAATCTATGTAGTTGTGCCTTTGATAGAAGAAAGTGATCGCTTAGATTATATAGATATGAATCAGGCCATAGAAATTTTTGAAGAGCTACTCCCTAATGCCAAGCTAGGTGTGCTTCATGGAAGGATGAAGGCAAAGGATAAGGATGGTATGATGAATGCTTTTAAAAATCATGAGCTGGATTGCCTTTTATCCACTACAGTAATTGAGGTTGGTGTAGATGTTTCTAACGCAACTGTCATGGTGATTTTAGATGCAGATCGCTATGGCTTATCTCAAATTCATCAGCTTCGTGGTCGTGTCGGTAGAGGAAACATACAATCCTACTGTTATTTGGTTACAACGAAAGAGTATGTAAAAAGATTAGATATATTAGAAAAGACAACGGATGGTTTCTTACTGGCTGAGGAGGATTTTAAGCTTCGTGGTCCTGGAGATTATTTGGGAGAAGAGCAATCTGGTTTTAATAGTTTAAATTTTGATTATGAATCTAAGGATTTAATGATTTGGAAGTGTGCTTTAGAGGATAGTAGAGATTTTGTTTCCAAATATTTACTTAAGGAAGTCGATAATCCTAAGCTAGAAGCAATTTTCAAACAAATTTCTGTTAAAAAAACTAAAATTAACTAGTTTTTAAGACTATAAAATGCTAAAATGTTATTAATTAGGAGGAGTTTTACCTATGATTAAAATTGCAATTGATGCCAATGGTGGAGATTATGGAGTAGATACTACTGTATTAGGTAGTATGATGGCAGTAAAAAAATTTAAGGATTTAGAACTGATTTTATATGGAGATGAGGCTAAGATTAAGCCTTTACTTACAGATTCTACAAGAATTACAGTGGTTCATACAGAAACTACGATTTCTATGGGGGAGCATGACCCTGTAAAGGCAATCCGTAGTCAAAAGGATGCTTCCTTGTGCTTAGCTATGAAGGCTTGTAAGAATGGTGAGGCAGATGCTTGTGTGACAAGCGGACCTACTCAATGTGTTGTTGTTGGAGCTCATTTATTAGTACGCAGATTACCTCAGATGGAGCGTGTAGGACTATGTCCTTTTATTCCTAATATGGATGGACGTCTAAGATTACTTTTAGATGTTGGTGCAAATGTAGAATTAAAGAAGGAGCATCTAGGAAGTCTTGCTATGTTTGCTTCTGTAGTTGCAGAAGAAATATTAAAGGTTCAAAATCCTAAGGTGGGTTTATTAAATATAGGTGCAGAACCTGGCAAAGGAAGAGAAATTGAAAAGGAAGCCTATGACTATTTAAAGGAATTAAGTGGTATTCATTTCTATGGAAATGTTGAGCCTACTGAGATGATGGATTGCCCTTGTGATGTTGTTGTTACAGATGGCTTTTCAGGAAATATTTGTATGAAGTCCATAGAGGGTACTGCTAAGGCACTGGCTTCTATGCTTACGGAAGAAATTAAATCTTCTTTAGGTGGTAAGATAGGTTACATATTTATGCGTAAAAATCTTAAGAGATTCAAAAAAAGAATGAGTACTAAGGAAGTTGGTGGAGCTATGCTTTTTGGGTTGTCAAAAATCGTAGTTAAGGCTCATGGCAATTCTGATCCTTTTGCTTTCTTCCATGCGATTCGTTTAGCTCGTG
>CAMWJY010000212.1 GCA_947174685.1 uncultured Mollicutes bacterium
GGAGAATATATTATGAAACTTTCACCACTTCAAATCGCAAGATATTCTTATGCTCCTAAATTACCAGGAATGTTAAGAAATGGTATTGATAACATTTGTGTAAAGGAAGGAGATAGCACTCAAAGCGTCGCTGATCAAGAAAAGATTAAATCTTTATTTCCTAATACCTATGGAAAAAAAGAAATTACTTTTCAAAAAGGCAAAAATACATCAACCAATAAAAAACATGTTGTTGGTGTTATCTTATCAGGTGGTCAAGCCCCTGGTGGACATAACGTTGTATGTGGCTTATATGATGCTTTAAAAGCTACTAACAAAGAAAATGTTTTATATGGCTTTAGAAATGGTCCTAGTGGACTAATCGAGGATGACTACTTAATATTTGATGATGAATACATCAATCAATATCGTAATACTGGAGGCTTTGATATCATCGGCTCTGGTAGAACAAAACTAGAGACAAAAGAGCAATTTGCAATCGCAGCTGAAGTATGTAAAAAGCATGGCATCACTGCAATTGTTATTATCGGTGGAGATGACTCTAATACAAACGCAGCTGTACTTGCTGAATATTTTGCTGCAAATAATACTGGCGTACAAGTCATTGGATGCCCTAAAACAATCGATGGAGATTTAAAAAATGAAGACATTGAGTGCTCCTTCGGTTTTGATACAGCAACTAAAACCTATAGTGAATTAATTGGAAATATTGAAAGAGATGCTAACTCTGCAAAAAAATATTGGCATTTTATTAAAGTAATGGGACGTTCTGCTTCTCACGTTGCTTTAGAGTGTGCTTTAGAAACTCAACCAAATATTTGCTTAATTTCAGAGGAAGTTGCTGCTAAGAAAATGTCTTTAGCACAAATCGCAGACTATATCGCCGATTCAGTAGCTACTAGAGCGGCAAACGGTATGAACTTTGGTGTTGCAATCATCCCTGAAGGTGTTGTAGAATTTGTTCCAGAATTTTCTGTATTAATTCATGAAATTAATGAATTGCTAGCTGGAAGCAAAGCAGATGCATTTAACAAACTAGCAAATTGGAAAGAAAAATATGCATTTATTGAAAAAGGATTAACAAAAGAATCTATGGCTGTATTTGCAATTCTTCCTGAAGGAATTCAGCAACAGTTATTTTTAGAAAGAGATCCACATGGAAACGTTCAGGTTTCTTTAATTGAATCTGAAAAATTATTCTCTGCATTAGTAAAAGCTAATCTAGAAGCTAGAAGGAATGCTGGAGCTTATAAAGGTAAATTCAATCCATTACACCACTTCTTCGGATATGAAGGAAGATGTGCATTTCCTTCTAATTTTGATGCAGATTATTGTTATTCATTAGGCTACAATGCATTTATGTTAATTCAATATGGCTATAATGGCTATTTATCTAAGGTTTCTAATTTGTCAAAGCCAGCTGAAGAATGGGTTGCAGGTGGTATGCCAATTACTAAAATGATGAATATTGAAAGAAGACATGGTGAAGATAAACCAGTTATTCGTAAAGCATTAGTTGAATTGGATGGCAAACCATTCCAATATTTTGCAGCACATAGAGCAGAGTGGGCAGTTGAAACAGCATACACTTATCCAGGCGCTATTCAATACTATGGTCCAGCCGAAGTATGTGACTTAACAACTAGAACCTTGGCTTTAGAAAAAGGAGAAAATAAATAAAGAGTGACGTTAGTCATTCTTCTTTAGAGGGCAATGCCCTCTTTTTCTTTGGTCATTTTTTAATCAAAATATGGGAATACTAAAGAAACAAAAAACCAATGATTCATTTTAAGTCATTGGTTTTCTTCTTCTATTCTTCTAAATCATGTAATCTATCTAGGAATTCTGATTCTGTAACATTCTTCTTTGGTGTTTCACGCTTAGATACTTCTACCATACCCTTTGTCTTGTTTGGTAACGCAATTGTACCAGCACCACTAATACATCCATAAGGACAAGCCATTCCTTCTAATAAATAGCCATTATATTTTCCAGCCTTAGCATCCTTTAAAAGCTTACGACAATTTTCTAGACCCTGAGCTGAAGCAACTTTTATTTCTATTTCAGGATGAGTTTTCTTAATCGTATTGACGACAGCCTGAGCAACTCCTCCTGCCACTGCAAAGCCTCTACCATCTGCAGTCGTAACATTTTGTAGTGGTTTTTCTTTTAGGCTATTGAAGTCAACCTTTTTCGCAGAAAACATACCCATCAACTCTTCAAAGGTTAAAACAAAATCTACATCACTTCTAACAGCCGTTCTAGAAGCCTCTAGCTTTTTAGCTGAACATGGACCAACAAATACAATCTTACAATTTGGATGTTTCTTCTTTACCAAACGAGCAGTTAAAACCATTGGAGTTAACGCCATAGAAATATTATCTTTATATTCAGGAAATTCCATTTTTGCCATAACTGACCAGCTTGGACAACAAGAAGTTCCCATAAACTGTAGTCTTGATGGAACATTCGCTAAGAAATCCTCTGCTTCTTCATAGGTACATAAGTCAGCACCAATAGATACCTCATATACTCCCGTAAAGCCTAACTGTCCCATCGCGTCATCTATCGTCTTTAAATTTACCTTAGGACCAAACTGACCTACAAAGGCTGGAGCCATAAGGGCATAGATTTCATCCTTTGCCTTGATGGACTGAACAATTTGGAAAATTTGAGACTTATCGGCAATTGCTCCAAAAGGACAATTTACTAGACACATTCCACAGGAAACACATTTTTGATAATTTATCTTAGCACGTCCAAATTCATCAGATTCAATTGCGTGCATACCACAAGCCTTTTCACATGGTCTTTGACGATGAACAATTGCCTTATAAGGGCAAACATCTAAGCATCTACCACATTTAATACACAATTCCTGATTAATTTTTGAAATACCATTAGAAATCCGA
>CAMWJY010000213.1 GCA_947174685.1 uncultured Mollicutes bacterium
ATAGCATTTTCTTCAAAGGTTTTACCATTTTCTATGATTTCCTTATCATAGGAATTATCTTTTAATGATAATACTTCATGATTTGGGAATAAATCCTTAAATTCTTTTAGCTTACCCTCATTTCGAGTGGCAATTACAATCGACATCATAAAAAAACCTCAACTTTTGATTTATAAGTTAATTTTACCACAAAACATCTATATTATAAAAATAAAAATTAAAATAATTTGTCATTTTTTTAAATTAATTGATTTTCATTTAAAATTATATGAATTTCCTTATAATCTAATAGCTTTCCTGTCTTAGTTAAAGCCTCATGAAATGCTGTTATATCAGAAAGCAAGATATAATTATCCACTGTATAATAAACAACATTATTTCTTACCTCACTAGCAAGTAGTGTAATATTGGGATTTGCTGGAGAGGTATAGCCCACAGGTAAGGTGTTTTGAAAGCTTGTATAAAGGACGAATAAATCTTCTTCATTATCCAATGTGTATTCTATCACCACTTCTTCTAGCTGATTGGTAGAGGATTTAATTGCATATACTGAAATTTCTTCTACAACCTCAAAGCTTACCTCAACATTTTTTTTACAGGAACAGCATACTAGCATAAGTGCACATAAACAAAAGAATAATCGTTTCATAAAATCACCGAATAAAAATATGTTCAAAGCTTAAGAATTATGCTATAATAATAGAAACTAGGAGGCATAGATTATGAAAAAGTGCGTATATCCAGGATCCTTCGATCCATTTTCAAATGGACATCTTGACATCGTAAAAAGAGCTTCTAAGCTTTTTGATGAGCTCCATATTTTAGTATCCTATAATGTAAATAAGAAAACAAACTTCACTATTGAAGAGCGTGTTTCTATGATTAAAAAATGTGTTTCAGGCTTACCAAATGTAGTTGTAGATTCTTATGATGGACTCGTTGTTGAATACTCAAAAGCACATCAAATTGATGTCATTGTGCGAGGTCTAAGAAATTATAATGACTATGAAAATGAGTTCAACCTATTCCAGTATAATAGAGATATCTCTCCTAGCATTGAAACCATTCTACTTCTTCCATCAACAAAGAATCAATTTGTCTCCTCTTCAGCAATTAAGGAATTAGTACGTTTTAATTGTGATATTTCTAAATATGTTCCAAAAGAGATTGAAAAAGATATTATAGAAAGTTTTAAAAAGGAAATTAAAAACTAAACATTTAAGAAGTTGCACTTTAAGCATAGACAAAGCTCTCGAACAATTTGTTCGAGAGCTTTTCATTATAGGTTGCTTATAATTCTTCGTTACATTTCTGTTTATAGTAGTTTAACCACTAATCAATTCATACAGCCTTTTCATGCTATCTTTGCTTTCACAAGGATAGTCTGGCATAACGTATTCATCGCTGTTGGTACTATCTATTCTATACCATTTTTTGGTAGATATTTGTACATATATTCCCGTATTTGGCAAATAGAAATATGTTATTTCGCCATAGCCGTTTACAGCATTCGCAGGTGATTCACCTACTACTTTGCCCAAACGATTATCCTGTATTAGCATCGCAAAATCCTTTGCTGCTGAAAAAGAATCATAGTCTGTAAGTATATAGACATTCCCATCAAACAGTAAGTCCTTATACTGCTTATTGGATATTTTAGGATTGTTGTGAAATTCACAAAAGCCCCAACGCCAATCATATGAACCGTCATAATAGGCATCTACGGGAAGATACTTTATAAACTCGTTACCCACCATAGAGCTGCCCCCACCATTTCCACGTAGGTCAACAGCCACGTTTTGGATGTTTTTTTGTTTTACTTCTGTGAACATTGCCTTTACACAATCAATATAAGTTTGGTTGTAATTGCATTCCGTAAGAGTAAGCACGGCAAGGCTATTTTGCTCATCAATTTCGTAATACACAAAGTCTTTCGGTTTGCTCGGCGTGTAATACTCATTGCGAATTTGAACATATTCGTCCCAGCTTACGAAGTCGCTTTCAGCGTAGGTTTCTACCACTTCATCATCACCATTAGACCAAGTGTAAGTAAATGGACCTGAATAACCCAAGAAATCAAGAGTTGCAAGACTACCCAAATCTATGGTAATCCACGCTTCTGTTTCATAACAGTAATATGGCTTGGCATCCTTATAAATTTGTTCTACTGTTTTACCATTGATTGCAGTTACATTGTAACCTTGATTGGACTTTTGCGGAATTGCTTTTAGGTAAGCATCGCCTAAACCACTATTATAAGTGGACGTGTGGGCATCGCCCATAAGATGCAAAACAGATTGTATTTCACGTCTTAAATCGTTTACAGTAATTCTATCTTTATCATGCAATCTTTCCAAAGCGGCATTGTAAGCAGCTTTGACTTCTTTTGTTAGACCATTCTTAAACATAGGATGAGTTCTTTCAAGATGATTTTTAAGTGTCTTAAAATCCTCTTCAGCAGCTTTATACGAAATCACCTCATCATAGCTTAGCATTATGCCATTATAGCTTTTGAAAACATGTGAGTTCCAGTATGGAATCATATATGGCAAAAAGGAACAAACAATAGCTACAAATCCAAATACTATTGGAAGAATTATCTTTGTAACAAGCTTAGTTTTGAAAAGGATAAGATAAGCAACTAATCCACCACAAAAAAGCACGCTCAAAAGCACAGTTACCCATTCAGGAAAATTAGCACAAAATAAATTTATAGGAATAAGGGCAAAAGTCAAAATAGCCAATAAACTTAGTACTGATATACTAATTATCTTTATTAATTTTAAGTGGTTCTTTAGGTTCATAGTCATACTCCATTAAATTACTATTTTTTATACAATCAATTATATCATAAAAACAAAAAGGAAATCAACTAAGAAGATTGACTCATAAATAGCA
>CAMWJY010000214.1 GCA_947174685.1 uncultured Mollicutes bacterium
GTCATGTAGGAAAAAGAAAACAACAACAACATTAGTTTTATTTTTTAAAAAATAGTTTTTTCGATAGAATATGCAACTATATTGAACAAATTATCATATTTTTTTGTAAATTAAATACTTTTTATGATATAATACTAGCAAATATGTTTTAAATATAGATTAAGGAGAAACGTATGGATAAAAAAATTGCTAAAAAAATTTTATTAGAGTGCCTTACAACTGGTGGGGATTATGCTGAAATCTTTTTAGAGGATACAGTAAAAAACTCTATCAGAAGAGTTGGTGACCAAATAGAGGATATTAATGCAAGTCATCTTTATGGTGCGGCAATTCGTATCCTAAAGGAAAATGCTGAGGTATATGGTTATACCAATGATGTAAGTGAAAAAGGATTATTAAAGCTAGCAACAAGCTTAAGAACAGCCTACAATAGTGCTGTAGTTATTAAAGACTTTGATTTTACAGATTGTGAAACTACAAAGGGAACAGACTTTAAGGTTTTATCTAAGGATATTCCTAATTCTAAAAAGCTTGGCTATTTAGAAACCTGCACAAAAACAATTGGGGGCTATAGTCCTAAAATTGTTCAAGCAGTTGCTACTTTTACAGATGAAACTCAAGTAGTTACTATCGCAAACAGTAATGGTGTTTATAAGACTGACACAAGAAATCATCAAAGAGTTGCTGCTGTGGCTATTGCAAGTGATGGAAAATCCATGGAACAGGCTTCTAATTCCTATGGTGGAAATTTTGATATTTCTAATTTTGATACCTTTGATTTTGTGGAGTTTTCTAAAAAGGTTGCTGAGGCTGCAGTTGAAACCCTTACTGCTGATGAGATGGTAGGTGGTGTTTATGATGTAGTCATTCATAATGCCTTTGGTGGAGTAATTTTCCATGAAGCCTGTGGACATGCATTAGAGGCAACTAGTGTTGCTAAAGGAATGTCTGTATTCTGTGGTAAGATGGGACAGAAGATTGCTGCTGATTGTGTAACGGCAATTGATGATGGTACAATCCCTAATGAATGGGGTAGTGCAAATATGGATGATGAAGGAAATCCAACCAAGAAGAATGTATTAATTGAAAATGGTATTTTAAAGAGCTATATGGTGGATATGCGTAATGGTAGAAGAATGAATGCAGCTCCTACTGGTTCAACAAGACGTCAAAGCTATCGTTTCTCACCAACCTCTAGAATGACCAATACCTATATTGCAAATGGACCTCATACACCTGAAGAGATTATTGCAAATACAAAGTTTGGTTTATTTGCTAAGACGATGGCTGGTGGTTCTGTAAATCCTGCAACAGGAGAATTTAACTTCTCTGTTGGTGAGGCATTTATGATTGAGGATGGCAAACTTACTAAGCGTGTTAAGGGGGCAACTCTTATTGGAAATGGTAAGGATACAATTTTAAATATTGATATGGTTGCTAATAACCAAAGCTTTGGTTATGGAATGTGTGGTTCCTCATCAGGAAGTATCCCAGCATGTGTTGGTCAGCCAACAATCCGAGTAAAACAAATGACTGTTGGTGGAAACGGAGGGAATAAATAATGAATTTCGAAAAATTAAAAAAGGCCGCTTTAAAGGCAGGCATTACAGATATTGAAATTTATGAATCTGCTTCTAACGAAATAGAAATTTCTATGTTTAACGGGGTTGTAGAAAATAACACCTCAGCTACAACTAAGGTGTGTGCAATTCGTGGTGTATATAATCATCAGATTGTTACAGTTTATGAAGAAAACTGTGATGATGAAATGATTCCTTCTGTAATTGAAAGAATTAAGGATAATTGCTCTATTAAAAATCAAAAGGATCCTTTCTTTATTTATCCAGGAGATAAGGAATATCCAAAGCTAAAGGAAAAAACACATGATTTTGGAGAATATACATTGGAAGATAAGGTAAATCTTTGTGCAAAGCTTACCACTTTGATGAAGGAAAAAAGTCCTTATGTTCAGATGACAGAGGTTTCTTATTCTGAAGAAGAAAATACAACTACTATTGTAAACTCTAATGGTCTTGATGTGAAAAGACACTCCAAATATGCATTTTTAGTTGCCGAAGCCGTTTGTGTTAAGGATGGAGAAACTAAGACAGGCTTTGATTATATTAGATTAGAGAATATTAAGGATGCAGATATGAATGCTTTAGCAGAGGATGCAGTGAATTCAGCTGTATCTACCTTTGGGGCAGACAGTATTGCATCAGGAGCTTATCCAGTAGTTTTAGATAAGAAGGTAGTAAGTAGCCTTTTAGGTGCCTTTGCAAATGTATTCTCAGCAGAGGCGGTATTAAAGAATATGTCCTTTTTAAAGGATAAGGTTGGAGAGGCTATTTTTGGCAGTAACATTACTTTAATGGATGATCCACTATCCTTAGAAGCTCCAAGTCAGGATGCTTTTGATGATGAAGGTGTTGCAAGCTATACAAAGGCTGTAGTAGAAAATGGAGTTTTGAAAACCTATTTACATAACTTAAAGACTGCAGCAATGATGAATGTAAAATCCACTGGTAATGGCTATAAGGCAGGAGTTCAGGGAAGTGTTGGTGTTCAGCCATCTAATTTATATTTAAAGGCAGGAGATATCTCGTTAGAGGATATGTTTGCTAAAGTAGGTAACGGAGTTTATATTACATCTGTTACAGGTCTTCATGCAGGATTAAATCCAGTAAGTGGATCATTTAATCTTCAATCAAGTGGCTTTATGATTGAAAATGGAGTAAAAACAAAGCCCATCACTTTAATTATTGTTTCTGGAACCTTACAGGAGCTTTTGAATAATGTAAGTGAAGTAGGTAGTGATTTTGAATTTAAGAGAGGAGTCGGTGCGCCTAGTCTTATGGTTAAGTCTATGGCCATCTCAGGTAAGTAATATGGAATG
>CAMWJY010000215.1 GCA_947174685.1 uncultured Mollicutes bacterium
ATTCTAATGAATCTTGAAACACCCGATTTTATAATCTAACTGAGATTGAATAGGAGAATGCTGTATTAGATGATCAAAGTCTATATTTAGAGATGCCAAAGGGTACAGAACAGTTGGTTTGTGGTGTAAATAATGCTTATTTTATAGGAGAAGAACAAATTTTTATCTATCATTTCAAAAAAAGAAATGAGGCTATGATTTTTAATGCATTATTTAAATGTAAAACAAATGCCTTATGGATTGAGGCAAATGAAACAGATTTTATTTCTAATCTTTTACCAATGCTTAAAAAAGATATTGTAATAGAAGAAAGCTTTTATCAAAAATATCATTTACCAGAGGTAAATATCACCTCCTATTTTCATTATGAAGAAGGTGTGATTATCAATGAACCTAAAATAGAGGTTGAAAAAAAGTATAAAAATACACCATATGTAGGACAAATCCTAGATGGCTATAACAAGCTTTTAGAATCCTTTGGCTTTGTTAAGGAGCCTAATGATTTTTATCGCTTGACTGCAGTAGAGGATCAATATAATTTTTTGACTACAGATTTGTCGGGTCTTAAAAATTATGGAGAAATTTACTTCGACAACACAATGAAGAAAATCAAACTAAAGAAATCTAATCGTGTTCATATCTATATTTCTTTTAATGTTGGATTATTAGATTTCAAATTTGATGGTCAAGAATTAACCATAGAGGAAATAGAGGCAATGCTTGATGCCTACCATAATAAGAAACGCTATGTGAAGCTTAAGAATGATGTGATTTTAGAGGTTAAAGAAGAAGATGTAAAGGATTTAGATAATTTCTTAGAGGATTTTAATCTGACTAGTGAAAAACTTACCTCTAGAATTTCTAAGCCTATGAACTATTTATTAAAGCTTGTAGGGGAAGATAGTGAAACGATTCATTGTGATGAAAAGCTATATCATATGATAAAGCAGGTTCAAGATTACAAGAAGAGTGATATTCTGCCTGAGAAATCCTTCATAGAGGTTCTACGTCCTTATCAAGTAGAAGCTTTTAAATGGTTGAATATGCTTGCTGAATTTGGCTTTGGTGGAATTCTAGCAGATGATATGGGACTGGGAAAAACCTTAGAAATTATTTCTTTTATTGCCAAGGATAAAGTAGAAAAACCAACCTTAATTGTATGTCCAATGAGCTTGGTTTATAACTGGGAGAATGAATGCAAGAAATGGAATTTAAATGTTCCTGTTACTTTAATTATAGGTGGAGCACAAGAACGTGAGGAAATCATTCGTTCTATTGATTATAAAAAGAAAGCTATTTATATTACCTCTTATGATTCTTTAAGAAGAGATATTGCAAACTATAAAGAAGCATTCCGTATTATAGTAGCAGACGAGGCTCAGTATATCAAAAATCAAAATGCATTGAAATCAGCAGCCATTAAGCAGGTAGATGCAGAGCTTAGATTTGCCTTAACGGGCACTCCTATTGAAAATGGCTTGGCAGATTTATGGAGTATTTTTGATTATTTAATGCCGGGATATTTATCTAATTATCATCACTTTAAAACAAGGTATGAAGCATTAATTATGGAAGATGATGAAGAGACCTTGCTTCAACTTAAGAAAAGAGTACAGCCTTTCATTTTAAGACGTACTAAGCAGGATGTTTTAACAGAGCTTCCAGAAAAGATTGAAGAAGTATATTATTGTAAGATGGAAGGGAAACAGGAAGAGCTATATCAAACCTATGTAGAGAAAATTAAAAGTGATTTACAGGAGGATGGAAATCATATTTTAGCTTTAATTACTCGCCTTCGTCAAATCTGTATATCTCCTCAGTTGTTTTTTGAAGAAGAGGTTTCAAGTGCCAAATTAAATCTTGCTTTAGAATTGATTACACGTGCAATATCATCAAATCATCGTATTTTGTTATTCTCTCAATTTGCAAGTATATTCCCAATTTTAGAAGGAATGCTAGAGGCTTCAGGGATTTCCTATTCTGAGCTTGATGGAAGTACACCTGCTCATAAAAGAATTGAGCTTGTAGATGAATTCAATATGAATCCTTCTATAAAGGTTTTTATGATTTCTTTGAAGGCTGGTGGAACTGGATTAAACCTTACAGGTGCAGATATGGTAATTCACCTAGATCCTTGGTGGAATGTTTCAGCAGAAAATCAAGCAACAGACAGAGCCTATAGAATTGGTCAAACAAAGAATGTACATGTAATTAAACTTGTTACTATGGATTCTATAGAAGAAAAGGTGATGATGCTGCAGCATTTAAAAAGTGGTCTTGCAGATCAAATTTTATTATCACAGGGTCAAAAATTATCTCTATCTAAAGAAGATATATTAGAGCTTATTTCTTGACAAATAAAGAATTGGTGCTATTTAGGATTAACCCTTAAAATAAGGTGTTAAATTCTAAACACGTGAACATTGGATAGTTAATTATTTGAATTAACAAAAATCGGTCGGGAAAAGTAAAAATCATCTTTTTGTTGCAAATATGGATGGAATGGTATATAATACAGATGGAAGAAGTAAAATAAAAAAACAAGGCTAGGTAGTTCTATCTAGTATTGTTTTGAAAACAAATCAGAAAAAACTACCTTTTAGCTTGGCGGCGTCGGATAGTTTTTTTCTTTATGTTTGATTTCTTCTTTCTAGAAGAAATAATCAAATGTTGAAGTTTAATTTGCCTTTCAATAGTAATCCATTTTATAATGGAAACTATAAAACTCAAAATTGCAACAACAATAGTAAAGATTAAACTCATTCTATCCTCACCTCATTTCTTGTTGTGCAACAAAACGTTTCACGAACAATTTGCACGATTTAGATAGAACGTTTTCCCTAGCCTTGCCCAAGGTTTTGCCTTGTAGTCTTAAAGACCAATTTCAATTATACA
>CAMWJY010000216.1 GCA_947174685.1 uncultured Mollicutes bacterium
GATTTAGAGAATGGTAAAGTATACATATATCCATCTCCAAATTGCTTACCTTCAGAATAATATCCAGGTATAAAATCATCTAACTGTTCTTTAGTGAATCCATATTTAGAATCATTGATTAAATTATCCAATTGAATTGCTGCATGTGCTTGGTTATAAAGAGCAACATGGTCTGGATAACAATATGCAATATGTGGTTCTAGATTTTGTGGTATTTGCTGTACGATTTGATTTCTTACATCGTCGTAGCCTCCTACTTGAGTAGGGTCAACTGTTACATTTGGATAATCAGCTTGAAATGCATCAATAGCATTTGCTAATTCCTTTTGTAACGCATCTCCCATTGTGTGATAAAATCTGATTGTCATTTGTTTTGACGTATCAAATCCCTCTTCTGGTACTACATAGTTTGCTGAACGATTGCCACCACCACAACTTGCAACTGTCAACATTAAACCTGCTGTAACACCAGCTAATAATAGCTTTCTTGCTTTCATTTGTTTTTTCTCCTTTTTTTATTTTTTAAAGCTTGAAATTTATATATTAAAGGTAATTTTAACCCTTAATACCACTCTTAGATACACCCTTCATAATATATTTTCTGAAGAATATAAAGATAATAATCAATGGCAAGGATACCATAACAACACCAGCCATTTTCATTGGGTAATTGGTCATATTTAATTCCTGATCAACAAAGCTGCTCGTTAACCAGTTTGAAATTAATTGGAAATCTTTATCTTCGTTAACAAGTCTTGGCCAAATATAGGAATTCCAAGAACCCATTACCTTTAATATTGTTATAGATGTGATAGTTGGACTTGCTAAAGGTATCATAACCTTCATTAAGTACTTCATATCGCTTGTCCCATCAACCTTTGCTGCATAATATAAAGAATCTGGGATTTGCTTAAATGCATTTCTTAATAAATACACATAAAAGACAGATACCAAAAATGGAACAATTAAAACTGTATATGAGTTTGTCCACTTCAATGATGAAACTGTTGCATAATTTGAAATTGTGAATAATTCACCAGGAACCATCATTGTTGCTAACAAAATAGTAAATACTATATCTTTACCTTTAAATTCTAGTCTTGCAAAGGCAAAGGCTGATAAAACTATAATCACCATAGATAATCCTGTTGATACTATAGCAACAATTACTGTATTTAACATATCTCTTGCGAAATAATTCTTTTGAGCAGCACTTACATAATTATTCCAAACAAAATTTTCCGGAAAAAATGTTGGTGTCAATCTCATATACTCATTCATTGTTTTAAAGGAAGTATTTAACATCCAATAAAATGGGAATAATGTTGAAAATGCTACGAGAATCAAGAAAATGTAAACAAAAACTTTTACTATGATTTTAATAACTTGTTGACGCTTAATGGTAGCTTGTACCTTTTCTTCAGAGTCAAACATTTGTGTTTGTGCTGTATTTTCCATATATTTATCCTCCTCTTAAAAGTGTACTCGCTTCTTATTTATTCTAAATTGAATTATTGTCAAAATTAAAATGATGACAAATAAAGCTAACGCCATAGCAGATGCTCTACCATAATCAGCTCTTTCAATAAAGTCATAAATTCTGGCCACCACAGTATTCATACGTCCTGCATCACTTGCTGGACCCATATCTGTTCCAAAAATACCTACTACAGAGGAATATTCTTTAAATGCTCCAATGAAGCCTGTTACAAACAAATATGATATCATTGGAGAAAGTAATGGAACTGTAATTTTGGTTAATACTCTCCATTTAGGTGTTCCATCAATTTTAGCTGCATCATAATACTGCTTATTCACAGATTGTAAAGCACCAGATAAAATTAAAATCTTAAATGGTAAAGCATTCCACACAATATATATTACTAAAACCGCGATATTTGCAGCATAAGTAGAGCCTGGTCCTATCCAATTTACTGCAGGGATTCCAAACCATCCTAGGAAAGTATTAATAATTCCTTCGGCTCCAACCGTACCTACAGTAGTAGAGGATTGGAACATTAATGCAAATACAGAACCAATTGCTAATGAGTTTGTTACATATGGTAAGAAATAGATTGTCTGTAATGCCTTCTGCAAAGGCTTAATGCTATTTAATGCAACTGCAATCAATAAAGCAATTACAATAGAAAGTGGAACAGTAAATACAACTAGTATTGCTGTGTTTCCTAACGCTTGTAAAAATCTTCTAGCTGAGGCAGAACCATCAAAAAGCTTTTTATAATTTTCAATACCAGCTTCAAATCGAACACCAGCTACTGCCTTTAATCCGTTATAATCATTAATAAAAGAATAAACAATGGTTGAAATCATTGGATAAAATGTAAATACAGCCATCAATATTAAAGCAGGAGCTAGAAAAAGCCATGCTTTTTTGGTGTTTAAACCTTCCATTTAAACCACCTCTTATTCTTCTGTTGAGGCAGGTGCCTCTTCTTTTGTTTCTTCGTTTTGTGTTGGATTTTCAAAGTGTTGTTCCTTACCTAATCTCACTTCTGTTTGACGATTAAATAAGAACACCTTGTTAGGTTTTAAATTAAATTTAACTATTCCAGATGCAGGAATTTTAGTATCAACATCTACAATTGCACGAAGCGTTGGTTTTTCACAATGCTCATTTTTTGCAACTACAGAAATATCTCTACCCATAACCTCTAATTGATGAACTTGACAAGAGAATACACCCTTTTCATTAACTATAAATCCCTCTGGACGGATACCAACATAAATTTCTTGATCCTCATATTCCGTATCCATAATAGCCTCTTCTCCAATATAAACCTTGTGATTCTTTATTTCACCTAGGAAAGTATTAATTGGAGGTGTTCCTAAGAATTTAGCAACAAATAGATTTACTGGATCATCA
>CAMWJY010000217.1 GCA_947174685.1 uncultured Mollicutes bacterium
TTATTAAACATCCTATCAATAGCGATAGCCTCCTTATGGAATGAGCCCTGCGACTAGCAAGGGCTCCAGAACCTATTTTGCGCAAGTAAAGGAGAAAAAAGATGTAAATGGCATATATGAGAACTACCAGCTGAATAAACAACAAAATCAAGGCACCAAACTGCCAGGAGCAACGATTCCACTTTCTAATTCTTTATACACATATTTAAAACCATTCTATTATATAGGATGGGGTGGGGGTGCAAATTTTTTTACTAGCTAATGCATATTTTATTTTTTAATGGTTTATATAATTTTATAGGGTATACAAATATCACAATTTTACAGCAAAAAAAAGAAGGTCTTGGTCGACCTCACCTTGTACAAGCACTAAAAACCCTCATAGAGGGTCTTTTTTAAAATTTATTGCCACCACACAACTTGATATATCCTACTGCATTAAATACTACTAACATCCTATTACCACTTATAACTTCTCAAGTAGTAATCAAAGCCCCAGATAATTCCATCTTCAGTAAAGAGAATTCCAGCACTCTTTGCTTGGCTTTCATATCCTTCTGGAATATACCATCCAATAAGGCTCTTAACATACTTCTTAGCCTTTGGTACAGCCATAGTCTTAATTCTAACTATGTCCTCTTTAGACAAGCGTTTAATCGGCTTTTTAGCTAGTAATAGCTCATCATCGATTTGATCCTGCTCATCCTTCAAGTTTCGTGGTGTGAATTTTTCAAATAATTTTGATACATCTGAATACTGACCAGCTACATCATGAATGAAATAAATTAGCATTTCGTTTGCGTTGCTGTACTTCCTATTTTCTATCTTTCCTTCCTTGTATTCAGTACACTTTTCTTGTGCATGTTCTACATAGCTTAAGAATCGCTTTGAAACGATTTTTAAGAGTGCTTTAGTATATTTCTCTACCAATCTCTCATAAGCTTCCTGTAGCTCGTTTTCTGTGAGGTTACCATAACGACTAGCTAATCTATCATGTAATCTTAACTCATATGAATTCATCTGTTCTCTTTCCTTAGGTGTAAGCACTGTACATCCATCCATTATATTTTTGGTTGCAATCTCATTTGCATACTCTCCTAGGAATTTATCATGACCTGGTTCATAAATGTTAAATAGCTTATAAGCTAACTCTTCATCATAAAAGGTTTCTCTTAATCCTGAATCATTAATCCTTCTGGTAATCAATCTTAGTTCTTCTATCGTGTTCCAAGCTCTCTTAACGGTAGATAAATTCTTATTATTCATTCTTTCTTCAAAGAACTTGCATAATCCCTTATTTGAATACTTATAGACCTTTCCTGAATTGCTTAATCTTCCATAGAACCAAACTACATGACTATATATTAAAGCTGTAGTTTCTTTTCTAAAGCCTTTCCTCAAGTCTCTTGTAAAGTAATCTTCAAAGCCCATTCCATTGGTTCTGTAGAACTTGTTCTTATAACCTTTGGCTGCATATTTTGAATTATCTACTATATTGATCATTCCACTATTCATCATGGCACCTCCTTTCTTTTGTTTTAACATTCTGTCACGCATCGACATTTCAGTATGTGTATACTTATACACTCGTTTCTTATAAATAATCTCCCATAATAGAGACATGGGATTGCTCCCACATCTCTAGGGAACAAAAGAAGTCCGAAGACTTCTAAAGAAGAACATACATGCATTCCTGGAACTAATGCTCGACTCTTAAATCGATAATATGTTCTCCTTTAGAAATCTATTGCCACATGGCAATATACTTCTATTCGTTTTCATCTGCAGATAAAGAATCATAGTCGATTCCATCAGATTCCTCTTCAGCAATTTCTTCTATGATCTTTTTTTCTTTAGGTTCTTTCTTACCAGGTTTTTTGGCCTGTTTTGGCTGAACCTTAGCCATTATTTTCTTAAGCCCTTCTAAAAGCTCTATAAATGGTTCTAGACCAGCTTGGATGCTATCCTGGATTAATTCCTCTGTTTCTTCTTTAGATATGCTTAATGAAGGTTCTTCAGGGGCTAAATAAGGCTCCAACACTTCTAGTTCTCCTTCTGGGTTCTTATCTTTAGCAGAAATCTTCAAGCTTTTAATTACAAGGTTCTTAAGCTTTTTCTTTGAAAGTGGAACGATGGCCAGTTCTTCGTTCATGTCTAGTTGCTCGTTCTCTTTCAAAGCTTTATATGTAAGAGCTATACTAGCTATCAATAACTTAACCATTCTCAGAGTGTGTGGATCTGCAGAACAATTAGTAAATAAAATATTTGATAGGATACTATCCAAATCATCAATCGAAATAAATGGTCGTCCATACAACTCGATTATTCTAGCTTCACTTTCCTTAAATACTTGATTCTTTTTCATTTCCTTTTATCTCTCCTTCTTCTGAAATAAATGGTTGGTCAAATTCATCTTTACCTGTGCAAACTATACTTTCCCATTCAAAACGTGGTGGCATATCTCGATTAAGTGGTCTACCTCTTCCATATGCTTTTAGAAAGTGTAGGACACCAGTGCTTTCACTGATGGAACGCTTAAGAGCATAATATAGCAATAAATATCTAATCATAATTAAGCCACAAACCATCCATAATATAAGAAAAACTATACTTGCAATGTAATACTTAAAATACAATAATAGAGCCATTATCAATATTAGGAAGCTTTGCATCAAGGATAAACAGTGAAGGATAAATCCCTTATCCCTTAATCTATTACACATATCTTCTTCAAGTGGCGTCATAAAGATTCCTCTAGTTTCTCTTTTCTAAAGCTCTGGAGCAATTTGAATATCTTTATAGTCAGCTTCAATAATCTCAAAATGAAGATCATGTGAATCTTCATATCTAAGTTTTGCGACATGTAAGCAATCTTCTTTAGAC
>CAMWJY010000218.1 GCA_947174685.1 uncultured Mollicutes bacterium
GAAATCAGGTTGTTGTATATTTGAATTCAGATAAAGTAAACGACTATTTAGAAATTCATCAGGAGACATTTGCATATTTAAAGCCCGTATTTGAGATTTTAGATGAAAAGGATCAAATGGATTTTATACGTATTGCAAAAAAGATTTCAAGGAGGCTAGCATGAATATATTTAAAAGAATTTATTGTAGAAGCTTCCAATTTGTGATGAAGGTGGCTATTCCCTTCTTACCCTATCGTATTCCGAAGATTTTAAGTCAAGTAGAGGAGATTATCCCTATTTTAAAGGCAAAGAGGATCAATCGGATTTGTATTGTTACAGATCAAGGAATACAAGAGCATCATTTATTAGATGCCTTTTATAAAGTATTAGAAGAAAATCAAATAAATTATGCTGTATATGATAAAACAATTCCTAATCCTACTATTGACCAAGTGGAAGAAGCAAGAGCTCTTTATTTAGAAAAGCATTGTGAAGGAATTGTAGCTGTTGGTGGTGGAAGCCCTATGGATTTGGCTAAAGCTATGGGGGCAAGAATTGTGTGTCCTAAAAAATCTGTGAAGAAAATGAAGGGGCTACTTCATATTAGAAAAAGACTACCTTTACTTTTTGCAGTACCAACTACTGCAGGAACAGGTAGCGAAACAACACTTGCTGCCGTAATAGTAGATAGTAATACACATCATAAATATCCAATCAATGATTTTTCTTTGATTCCCAAGTATGCGATTTTAGATTACCATATTACTTTAACTTTACCTAAGCCTATCACTTCGACTACAGGTATGGATGCATTAACACATGCAGTTGAGGCATTTATTGGAAAATCTAGAACACCTCAAACTAAAAGGATGGCTATAGAGGCAGTTTGTTTGATTCATAAGCATTTACTCAATTGTTATCAGCATCCAGAAAGCGTTGAGGATAGAAAGGGTATGCTTTACGCTGCACATTATGCAGGAATCGCTTTTACGAAAAGCTATGTAGGTTATATTCATGCGATTGCCCATTCCTTAGGAGGACAATATCATCTACCTCATGGACTTGCAAATGCGATTTTACTTCCTCTAATTTTAGAGGAATATGGATCTAAGGTCTATAAGCGCCTATCCATTCTAGCAAAAAAGAGTGGTATTGCGGAAGCTAAAGATTCTAAAGAAGCTGCTGCTAAAAAATTCATTTCATGGATTTATGAGATGAATGCATCTATGAATATTCCTAGGAAAGTACCAGGAATTATAGAAAGTGATATTCCTCAAATGGCAACCTATGCAAATCAAGAGGGAAATCCTTTATATCCAGTTCCTGTATTAATGGATAAAAAGCAATTGATGAAATTATATTATAAGGTGAAAGAATAATGGAAATAAAAGAATTAATACATAAACAAAAAGAGTTTTTTGAGCAAGGAAAAACCTTAAGCTTTAAAACAAGAAAAAATATCTTGAAGCAGCTAAAAAATAAGATCATTCAATATGAACCTAAATTATATCAAGCAATCTATAAGGATTTAGGTAAATCTGAAATAGAAAGCTTTATGTGTGAAATAGGTTTGGTTTTAAGTGATTTAAGCTATCAATTAAAGCATTTAAAGGGAAATATGAAGAAAAAGCATAAGAAAACTCCATTGGCACAATTTAAAGGTAAAAGCTATATTGAGCCTTCCCCTTATGGAAATACATTAATTATTGCACCATGGAATTATCCAATTCTGTTAGCCTTAGAACCTTTTGTTGGAGCTATTGCTGCTGGAAATACAGTTATTTTAAAGCCTTCTGAATATTCAGTGGAAACAAGTGCAGTTTTAAAGGACTTAATTGCTGAAGTGTTCCCAGAGGAATATGCAGCAGTAGTATTAGGAGATGCTGGAGTGGCTTCTGAGCTTTTGGAAAATGAGTTTGATTATATTTTCTTTACGGGTGGAACAAATATAGGTAAAAAGGTAGCTTTAGCTGCCAGCAAGTATTTAACACCTATGACTTTAGAATTAGGTGGAAAAAGTCCTGTTATTGTGGATTCCTCTGCCAAGATAAATCTGGCTGCTAAGAGAATTGTATTTGGTAAATTCTTAAATGCTGGACAAACCTGTGTAGCTCCAGATTATATTTTAGTTCACAAATCTAAAAAAGAAGAGCTTGTTCAAGCCTTAATAAGCTGGATACAAAAGCTATACCCAAATAGTTTAGAGAATAATAGCTATGTAAAGATAATCAATGAGCGTCATTTTAATCGAATTTTAAATTACATCAATACTGGAGATAAGGTTATATATGGTGGGAAATCCTCTTTAGATGCATTAAAGATAGAGCCTACCCTTTTAGAAGCGAGTATGGATAGTCCTGTAATGCAAGATGAGATCTTTGGACCTGTCTTGCCGATATTAACCTATGAGACCTCTCAAGATTTATTGAATATCATTAATAAGCATCCAAATCCTTTAGCGCTATACATCTTTTCTACAAAAAAGAAAAATATCAATTGGATTACAACTCATATTCAATTTGGTGGTGGATGTGTCAACGATACAATTATTCATTTAGCTACAAATGAGTTGCCTTTTGGGGGAGTGCGTCAGTCTGGTGTTGGAAGCTATCATGGGAAGAAGAGCTTTGAGACTTTTAGTCATTATAAATCTATCTTATCTAAAGCAAATTGGATTGATTTGCCGATTCGTTATACACCATACACAAAAGGAAAGAGAAAGCTTATAAAGTTTTTTATGAAATGATTTTTTTAGAAACTCTAGAAATAGGGTTTCTTTTTTCTTTGAAAAAACTAATTTAATTCTTCCAAAAGGTATCTATCTATGATATAATAAAAATGTAGCTAGAAG
>CAMWJY010000219.1 GCA_947174685.1 uncultured Mollicutes bacterium
TCATGATCTGTTTAAACGGAATAGAAAGAGCCTCTTTTAAAATTTTATCCCCAGCTTTTTTAATATTTAAATACTATATGAAATTATTCGGATTAAAGTTCCTTGTTTTAAATATAAAGACACTCCTGCTTCTCAACTAATTTACCATCTAGTTTTAAGAAGACTAATGCTTCATCTAAAATTTCAACAGCACGATCACTCATACGATTATATCCAAGTAATCCAATAACCTTTTTAAAGCAGCCTTCCTTAGTTATTCCATTACTCTTTTTTACAACCTTATAGATTGCATCCTTAAGCTCTTCTTTATGAATATATTCTATATCTCTATCACTTGAAATGCGTAAGCCTACTGAAGAGATCGGATGAATGCTTAAAAATTCACCATCTCTATAAAGCTCCATATCTTCAATATCTCGTTCAAATAACTCACGAACCAAAGCAGTAACCTTAGTTCTACCATAGACAAAACAAATTCGCTTCAAAAGATAATCGATATGGATTGGTTCTTCCTGCAAGATAATATGACGAATGAGTTCTCTAATAGATTTACGATTATACATTTCTTGAATTTTAGCTTGAGATACTAAAGGATATTCTGCAAAGCTATCATCAAAGGTATCTTCGATTTCCACTAAAAAGCTATCCCTTTTCTCATCTATATTCGTTAAAACTGAACTATCCTCCTTCAAGAAATGAAGGATTCTTTCTTTTTCAAGCTTTTCTTGGAATATCCATTCTGTTGAGAAAACACGGATGAATTTCCATCCTAATCTCATTAATAAACGCTCCTGTAAGGCATTTGCATCACTACAATTACCAATGCGATAAGTGTCACCATCTACCATAATTGCAGTTTTATATTCTCCTGTTTCCTTATCCATAACAGCTATATCGATTTTAAATGCTGAAGAACCAATATGTGTTTGAACCATATAGCCTGATTTATTTAAAAATCTCGCAATTGATGAAATAATACCATCCTTAGAATCATTGGAAGTATGCTTAGGCGTTGATGAGGCTTCAGCATATTCTAAATACTTTTTAAGCATAGCAACACCTAAGGATTCTGTTTGATCCAGTTTAATATCAAAGGCATGAATCGAGCTTACCAAACATACATTTAGCTTCGCTCTTGTAACAGCAACATTTAATCTACGCTCTCCACCTAGATTATTCAAAGGACCAAAGCGTTGATAGAATTTATTCTCCTTTGTATATCCGAAGCAAATACTAAAGATGATGACATCTCTTTCATCTCCTTGAACCGATTCAAGATTTTTTACAAAGAATGGCTCCTTCTTTTCCTCATTAAAGAAATACTTGATATCTGGGGTAGCTTCTATTCTTTCTTCAATCAAATCAGCAATTAAATCAGCTTGGGCGTTAGAAAATGCTACAACACCTAAGGATTGCTTCGGTATAGTACGAACATGCTCCACCACTAAATCAACAATATAATTTGCCTCTGTTAAATTTGTTCTGGCTTTAACCTCATAGGTACCCATCACATAATGAAAATCAATTCCAAATCCCTTTTGATGCTTTTTGGCTTGAGGTATTGTAATCAAACGATTATCATAGAAATTTTGATTGGAGAATGTAATCAACTCCTCACTTCTACTACGATAATGCCAATTCAAGCGCTTTGTTTTGAATACACTACTTCCCTTATCCAAAATAGATTCCATATCATTTTCATAATCATCCTCATCCTCTATGGTACTTGTAAAGAAATTAGACGGTGGCATTTGCTTACTATCTCCAATAACGATGCATTGCTTGGCACGATAAATAGCTCCTAATGCATCCCACGCAAACACCTGAGAAGCCTCATCAAAAATTACAGCATCAAATAAATGTAATTTACTATTTAAATAGGTGGACACAGATAATGGACTCATCAAAAATACTGGTTTAATATCTAAAATCAAATCAAAGATTTCTTCTAATAACAAACGAATCGGCTTATGCTTACGACTCTTATTATATTCCTTCACTAAAACGGAAAACTTAGAGCCTACCATAATACTTTCATCAGGTCTATTGTTGGATAGCTTAGAAACAATATACGCTTTATTGGTTTCTAGATGCATTTGATCTAATCGCTTAAAATCTTCAACGATTCCCTCTACACCTATACCTGAAAACTCTTTAAAAATAGATTCCTTTTCTACCTCATATAAAATATTAGCCTGCCAAAAAGCATATTCATAATAGTTACTAAATGATTGGATTCCTACTTTATTTTCTATAACAAAGTCTAAGAAGGAAATGGCATTATGTTCTTCTAAGCTTTGCAAAATCTCTAATCTTTGTGCGTGAATCTCTAACAAATCCAAAGAATCTACCATATCCTTAAGCTTAAGAAGAATCTCCTTTATATTTCCTTCTATAAACTGAATCACTTGTGAATCAAATCTTTCTATATAAGGTGCTAAAGATAGCGTATTTACTTTATTGAACTGGAAAGAAATTTCAACCAATTCCTTCTTCAATGCTTGATAAGATGATTCATTTAATTTTAAGTTAAATGGCAAATCCTTTAAGCTCATAGCATCTTGATATAAAATGTCATACTCATATGATTTATAGCCTTCAGGTAAGCTTTTTTTCAGTTTATTAAAGGATATCACTTTTTTCCGATACTCAACAAGCTCATCAAGCTTAGAACGAAGATCACTATCCTTCATTTTAAGCTTTGTATATGAAGATAACTCCTTCTTCACTCTATGATAACTAGGCATTAGAAATTTAAATATCTTTTTACTTTGAATTTCAAAAAGCTTTACTAAATTTTCAATGTCTGGTACTTGAATAATTTTCAAAT
>CAMWJY010000220.1 GCA_947174685.1 uncultured Mollicutes bacterium
ATTATACAATCTCCTTCTTTAAAATTACCTCATATTCTTCCATAGTTGGATGAAAACCTCCTACTACTTGATACCCATTTTTTAAATAAAAATGAATTGCGTCCTCATGAACCAAGGTGGAGGTCATTACAGTTTCATAGCCTTGAACCTGCATTTGGTTTTCCCAATACTCTAGCATAAAAGCTCCTAATCCTTGTCTTCTATACTCTTCTAAAATATATAACATATTTAAGAAAGGTGTATTATCCCAAAACAAATTATATCTTATCCAACCAATGATGTTATAATTCATTTCAAGAATATAAACTCTTTTATTCTCTATACTTTCTCTTAACGCTCTATAAGAAATATGTGGATCATGACCCGTTAAAAAATCCAAATCCTTATAAACTGCAAGACGCATACTGGTCATAATATACCTCCAATTTTATCAAGACTAAAGGTCTTGAGATTTCATCCTTTAATTCTTTTTCTTCTTTCAATGCCTTTTAAAAAAAACCTATATTGATTATCCTATATTAATACTTCAAATAGTTTTCTTAATTTTGAAAGCTTTTCTTCATCACATATATAAACATTTCTAGGCTTTACAAAATTTTTGCTTCCACGCTCTTCATTAGCATATCGAGAAATTAATTGTACATGAAAATGATTCATAGGTCCATCACACATCGTGCAAAGATAAACACTTTCACACTGATATACCTCTTTTATGATTTGCATTGCCTTATGTGCAAAGCCATAGACATATAAAACAATATCCTTAGGTGCCTCTAGCATATCCTTATAATGCTTTATAGTAGATATTATTACATGCCCCTCCGCTCTAGGAGCTCCCACTAGAAAGCATTCTATTTTATCATCTTGATAAAGCATTTTATCAGAACTATCTCCATATAAGCAGCTATGGTTTTCTTTATTGAAGCATGTCGGACAAATGCCGTTATCTACTAGGATTTTAGGCGTAATGCTTTCAAGCCTACAAATATAAATTGCGAGTGCACCATAGGCTTTAATATTTTCTTTTGAATAATAAGCATACATATCTTTCATAATTAGCAATTTCATCTTCTTTATAACCGATTGAAATTTTATTACAAGTAGTATAAAGCTCCTTAAAGCTTGAATATGATACAGTCTTTAAAACTACACATTCTAATTTTTCTTTTGTTTCTGTATTTTCAAATTCAAGAGTATCCCCACTATGAATTAGCCTTCTTTTTTCATCATTTAAACGCATTTCAATAGTTTTAGATCCTTCTTGAATCTTTAAGAATGAATCTGGCCAAAGCTTCATCTTATGTTTCATTTTAGTTACCTCTTTTGCAAATGAGCCGTAATAATTGTATAGCTATATGCATTTATCGTAAGAACAATATCACTCAATCTTACATACCAATTCTTACCTTGCCTAGAAATAGTTGCATTCAAGTCTAAAACAATTTGCTTACAATAATCTACTACATCTATATCATCAAGTTTTAGATTTCTTTTTATGCGTTCTATTCCCATAGGTGTTGTATGAAGTTTATCTATTTGCTCTAATAATTCACAACTCATATATACCTCTTTAGCATTAGACAGAAAAGCACTCATAAATGAGTGCCTTTAATTTTATAAGCTTAGCCTTAAAATTGCCATAACATCCTCAGGCTTTAATACTTTATAGCCACCATTCATAATGAGTGTACCCTTTACAATGCCATCAAGCATTTCTTCAGTTACACCCAATTCTTTACTATGAAGGACAAGTCCAATTTCCTTCATCCAAGCCTCCATTAAAGATAATCCCTCTAATGCTACTTCCTCATCTGTTTTTCCATCAGGGTTCACATTCCAAACATTTAAGGCAAATTTCTTAAATTGATGAAGTCCATCCTTTAAAATGTATCTATAATAAGGTAAAGATACAGCAGACAAAGTCATACCATGAGTTGCGTTAGTATAAGCGCCAATAGATTGTCCAATCATATGAACCATCCAGTCAGTAGATTTTCCCTTAGCAACTAAAGTATTTAATGCCCATGTAGACACCCACATAATATTGCTTCTAGCTTCATAGTCTGTTGGATTTTTGACTGCAATTCTACTAGAATGGATTAAACTTCTCATCAAGCCTTCCATAATATAGTCAGATGCAGAATCATCAGTTCCAGAAAAATATTGCTCCATAATATGAGACATGATATCAAAAATACCCGCAACCATTTGATACTGTGGAACAGTAAAGGTTAACTCAGGATTAAGAATTGAAAATTTAGGGAATACAGCATCTCCAAATACATGTCCAATTTTAAGCTTTTGATCAGGGTGAGTAATAACCGCACCACCATTCATTTCTGAGCCCGTTCCCACCATAGTTAAAATAGCTCCAACTGGCACAATACGACAAGTAGGTTCTTCAAAACGTAAGTAATACTTATCCCATGGATTATCTTCACAATGCACAGAAACAGAAACTGCCTTAGCATAGTCAATAACAGAACCACCACCAACAGCAAGTAATAAATCTGCATTACAAGCGCGTGCTCTTCTTACACCCTCATAAAGCTTTTCTACTGTAGGATTAGGCATTACTCCTGCATCCTCATAAACATTTTTACCTGCATCATGTAAAATCTTAACAACCTTGTCATAAAGACCCGTCTTAACTATGGATCCACCTCCATAAATTAAAAGTACATTATTTCCATACTTCTTTACTTCTGTTTTTAAATTTTCAAGGGCATCCTTACCAAAATACAATCTAGTAGGATTAGAATACGTAAAATTACCTAACATAACAAAAACCTCCTCATATTATAATC
>CAMWJY010000221.1 GCA_947174685.1 uncultured Mollicutes bacterium
CATTTGAATGAATTAGTCTCTTTAAAAATAGAGTTATTTTGTTTCAGTTCTTAGGGATAACTGACATACACTCTCAGTTAAAGCAGTTTGAGGAAACATGTCCAAAGGAGTTATATGATTGACTTGATATGCTTTACTCAGTTTTTCTAAATCCTTGGCTAAAGTTGCAGGATTACAAGAGACATAAACTACTCTTTTAATTTTTGATTCTAATAATACGTTGATAAATTTCTCATCAAGGCCTGTTCTAGGTGGATCAACTACTAAAACATCAAAGGATTCCTCTGCTAATAATTTCGGAAGCAAGTCTGCTGCATTTCCTTGAATAAACTTAGCATTTTTAATCTTATTCATTTCAGCATTCTCATTAGCTGCAATTACTGAATCCTTATTATACTCTATACCTACAACCTCTTTTGCCATGTGAGCTAAATACAATCCAATGGCTCCAACTCCACTATAGGCATCAAGCACACGTTCCTTAAAGGAAAGCTTACAAGCTTTTAATATAATATCCATCATATTCTTTGCTTGCTCAGTATTTAATTGGAAGAAGGTATTCGGATAGATTCTGTAAGAGATTTTGCCTAACTTTTCTACAATAAAAGGTTTACCTTCTAACAACTGAGGATCAGTTCCAAAGAAACCAATATCTTTTTTGGAATCATTAAAGGATTCATAGACTCCAATAACACCTTCTATAGAGATAACCTTTTTTGCAAGTTCTTTCACTTTATTACTCTTCTCTCCACAGACTATACAAACTAGTGCCTCATTTTGTTCATTCACACGAGTCACTAAATATCTTAAAATGCCTCTACCAAATTTAGAAATATAACAAGAAATACCTAATTCATCTGCAAGCTCTAAAACCTTCGAATTAATCTCATTGATTTTTTTCTTTTGAACAAGACAGTTTTTGATTGGAACGATATGATTCGAATTTGGTTTTAGCATACAAACAAAAGTCTTTCCATCTACGCTTTTGACAGAAAGTTGACTTCTATTACGATAATGGAAAATATCTGCTGAAGGAACTGTTTTTCTAATCTCAAAGGATTTTGGATTTAAAGCTGTATATCTAGAAATGGCTTCTATTACAGAATCTCTTTTAAACTCTAGCATTTTCTCATAAGCAATATGAGAAACATTACAGCCACCACATTCTTCATAATATGGACAGCTTGGCGTAACTCTATCCTTTGAAATATGCTTTATTTCAAGAGTTTTGCCAAATGCCATTTTGTTATTTGTTTGAACAATTTCTACATTATGGCCTTCTCCTGGTATCGCATTATTTACAAATACTGCCATTCGGTTATAAAAGCCAATGCCTTCTCCATTAATGCCTAAACGTTTTATGTCTAGTATAAAATTATCCTTTTCTTTCATTGGTATTCACAGCCTTTACCTTATAATACTTAAATCTTGCAGAACCAGAAGATTGCTTTTCTCCTCTAGCATAAATTCCAACCTTACCACCAATCCATCTGCCTGGAAGAGCTTGGTATTCTTTTTTGAAAATCGTTTTATTAAAACCAAGTTGATATTTACCTGGATATGTAAACTTTAAAATAAATTCAATTTCATTATTTTGATATATCGAATCGAAAACCACTACATCTTCTGTTTGATTAAAAGCCCCAGTACGAACTTGAAGATGATTTTTCCCACTGATACGTTTTACACAAATATAGCTGTACATACTCCCCATATAGCATAGGCCAACCTCATCTCCATCTTCAACTAATCTTAGAGCACAAAATGTAGTTGTCTTAAAGGATGGATAAGCTAGCTTTGTTAAAAATAAATTGGGCGTTTGATTTAATGCAAGATTGGCTTTCTTAGAATGATGATAACAAGATAAGACTAAACCATTATCTAGCTTATACCAACCAAGCTGTTTATTTGCTGGAGTCTGCCACATCAAATTTAACTTGTCCTTATGAAATAAATCACTTGTTTCAAGTTTGTAATTGGATTTTCTATCCACAAGAAATTCATGCTTTGAAACAGGATTTCCAGCCAAAAGCTCATCTCCTACTCGTCCACAAATTGGCCAATCATTTACCCATTTTACAGGCTCTAGGTGTGTTATTCTTCCATAACACTTCAAATCTTGAAAATGAATAAATGCCCACTCATCATTTTTAAGCTCAATTAAAGCCCCTTGATGAGGTCCATTAATAGATGAATCCCCCTGCATAAGGACAACCTTTGGTTCATATGGACCATAAATATTTTTACTTCTTAAGCATACCTGCCAGCCTGTTTTTACACTACCTGCAGGAGCCATAATATAAATCCAACCATTTCTTGTATTAAATTTAGGTCCTTCTATGGTTGGATTCATATGATGTCCATCATAAATTATTGTATAGGTATCTGTTACCTTATTCTTTAAATCCTTAGTAACCTCATATAATCCTAAACAGGAATTAAATCCAGCCCGACTTTTAGCAAAGGCCAAAACCATATAGCATTTCCCATCTAACCAAATAGGGCATGGATCTTCAAAGCCTTTGCCTTCAATTAAGCACCAGGGCTTAGACCAATTTCCTTTTTCAATATCTGTACAGCAACTAACATAGATTCCTTCGTCAGGAAAAGGGATACAAGCATAATATACTCCATTATGGAAACGAAGAGATGGTGCCCAAGCACCATCACCATGATATACATCCTTAAAGCGTTCTATAGGAAGCGTATCAAAAACATAACCAATAAGCTTCCAATTCACTAGATTTTTGCTTTTTAAAACAGGAACTCCAGGAGTATGATTAAAGCTAGAGGCAACCATATAAA
>CAMWJY010000222.1 GCA_947174685.1 uncultured Mollicutes bacterium
TGCCTTCCTTCATCTGATAAAATGCACCGTCGATAAAGGAATCATATACATTTGTCTTTTTGAAAAATCCAAATAAAAGAATAATTAAAATAAAGCCTATAATAAAATAATAACTAATGTTTTCCAAATTTTCTCACCAGCCTATCCATCACAATAGAAAAAATCGTAGTGATTGTTGATATTACAAGGACATAAGGAATAATACTTACAGGATTTTGACTTCCATATTCTTTCCTTAGGGAAATTAAGACTGTAGGTATCAAGCATAATCCTGAGGTATTAATCAAAAGAAATGTAATCATTTCATCAGAGGCAATATCAGAATTTCCATTCAAATCATCTAAGCTTTTCATTGCCTTAAGACCAAAAGGAGTTGCTGCAGAACCCATAGATAATAAATTAGCAACTAGGTTTAAGCTAATATATTGCATAGCCTCACTCTTACGATCTAGCTTTTTAAATAGAGGGTGTATGATAAAGGAAACATAATTTGTAATCACTTGTAAAAGCCCACTATTCTTACAGATTTCCAGCATTCCACCCCAAAAAATAAGGAGTGCATAAATATCTGCAAATAGAAATAAGGCATCCTTAGGTGTTGCAAGCATTGCTTCTACTACCACTCCTACTCTACCTGTAAAGCAAGCATATATCATGCCCACTAAAAAAATAAAAACAAAGATGATGTTGATCATATAAATATCACCTAAAGCATTATATGAAATAAATATTTTTTTTATGTTTGCTTTGATAGTTGTTCTATTCTGTGGTAAAATTAATTCTAATAAGGAGGAAAATTATATGTATCAAGAATACGCATGGAAAAAATATAATGGAAAATCAGAGGATTTAAACAAATTTACAGAAAGCTATAAAGATTTTATAAGTGAATGTAAAACAGAACGCTTATGTGTTGCTAAAAGCATTGAGCTTTGTAAAGCTGCTGGCTTTAAGAATGTAAAAGACGTAAAATCACTAAAGCCTGGGGACAAGATATATGCAGTAAATAAGAATAAAAATATTGCTGCCTTTGTTATAGGAGATGAACCACTTACAAATGGTCTTGCAATCCTAGGAGCTCATATAGACTCTCCAAGAATGGATTTAAAACAAAATCCACTTTATGAAAATGAAACACTTGCTTATATGGATACTCACTACTATGGTGGCATTATTAAATATCAATGGGTGACAATTCCTTTAGCACTTTATGGAGTTGTTGTAAAAAAGGATGGTTCTTCTGTTTCTATTTCTATCGGTGATGAGGAAGGAGATCCAGTAGTTGGTATCACTGATCTTCTACCACATCTAGGCGCAGAGAAAATGCAAAAAACTGCTGCTAAGGTCATTGAAGGGGAGGGGTTAGATCTTCTCATTGGTTCAATTCCTGTTGCAGATGAGGAAAAGGAACCTACTAAAAAAGCAATTTTGAATTTATTAAAGGATAAGTATGACATTGAGGAGGAAGACTTTGTTTCAGCAGAAATTGAAGTTGTTCCTGCAGGCAAGGCCAAAGACTTTGGACTAGATCGCTCTATGATTGCAGGATATGGTCATGATGATAGAGTATGTGCATATACTTCTTTAATGGCAGTTATAGATACACCAAAATGCAAAAAGACTACCTGTGCAGTTCTAGTTGACAAGGAAGAGGTTGGCTCTATTGGTGCAACTGGTGCTGCTTCTAAGTGGTTTGAAAATACAATTGCGGAGTTAATTGCTTTAACTGAAGATTATTCAGACTTAAAGCTAAGAAAGGCTTTAACCAATTCAGAAATGCTTTCTAGTGATGTTTCTGCTGCCCTAGATCCACTTTATGCATCTGTAATGGAGCGTAAAAATTCTGCTTTTATGGGAAAAGGGATTTGCTTTAATAAGTATACTGGAGCTAGAGGTAAGAGCGGCTGTAATGATGCTCAGCCTGAATTCATTGCAAAATTAAGAAAAATGATGGATGAAAATGAAATTCATTATCAGACCTCAGAACTTGGTAGAGTCGATCAAGGCGGAGGCGGTACAATTGCCTACATTCTAGCTAACTACAATATGAGTGTAATTGATGCTGGTGTACCTGTTCTATCTATGCATGCACCTATGGAAATTGTTTCTAAGGTAGATGTATATGAAGCATACTTGGCTTATAAAACATTTTTGAAAAATGCATAAATTAAAAAATGAGCTGAAATCAATCAGCTCTTTTCTTTTGGCTTAGTTCTTTATAAAATAATATAATAAAAATTATGCTTGATATAAATGAGATAATCCAGTTGAAATAAATTCCATTCTCATAGTGGACATTTTGAAAATTAGTTATTTTCAATTTGAATACACATGGGAAAATGAAGCTGGTAGAAAAGCTTGTATCTGTTACCGTTCCTATCAGACTAGGCTCAGTAATAAACATCCATAAAAAGGATAGGAACCAAGAGCCTATAAATATAAAACAGGAATAACGCCATTTTGATTTATTCTTTTTGAACAAACTGACATAGATAAAAAGGATTGAAAAAATAATAGTCATAGAAAATAATTCATATAGGATAGATGTAAAATCAATACTGAATAGTACACATTCTATGCTTGCCACTAGCAAGGCCCCAAAAGAAACAAGCATAGGAAAGAAAAGCTTTGATTTTGGTTTTAATTTTGAAACCTCCAAATCTATAAATTCTCTTACTTTTTCTAACGCTATTTCTTCTGATAAATTTTCAATAAGATTTTTATTATATACTTCTATTGCCCCTTTATAAATAAGGTCATATCTTGCTTTAGTATATTTATAATCCT
>CAMWJY010000223.1 GCA_947174685.1 uncultured Mollicutes bacterium
CCTTTAGATATGCTAAGCAATCATTTTTAAGAAAATAAACACAATTTACCTTTTTGGCAATATGCTGAAACAACAATTCTTCATCTGTTGGGATTGCTTTCTTTGCACCCTTACCATAAACCTGTTCATCAAATAAAACATCAGCATAACCGAAGTGATCGCTAACTATCTTAAATTCTTCTTTTCCTAAGGATGGATTTAAAACATAGCTTGCTAGTAATAAGTCAAAATCAATTCCTTTTAGCTCAAAGCCTAAACGCTTTAGTAGCACATATGCTCTTTTATAATCATAAATAGATTTATGGTTCTCTTCAGAGAGATATAACTGAAAATCTATACTTGCATAAAGCATATCCTGCTTTACTATAAAGGTTCCTAGCTTATTTTTGATTCCCATAGCAAGCAATGGAAACTTATGATAGTTGTATTCAAAGGTTTCAAATATGAATGCAGAATATGGTAATAGAACTTCCTTTAATCTCCAAACATCCGTTATAATTTCATATTCTGTTTTTTTAGTATCCTTAGAGATTTCTCCACTTCCATAGGATACATCCTTAAGTAGAGAACGGAATTCTAGCTCTTGATAAAAGGATATCAATTTATCTCTGTCATATTCTTTTTTCAGGGTATCCTCTAAGCTCACAGCAATATCGAAGTCTCTTATAATAGTTGCCATCTTTCGACAAAGTAAAGCCTGTTCATAGCTTTGTTGAATCTTAAGACCATCTGCTCCCTTAATTTCATCCTTATGAGCTATAATTTCATCTAAAGAACCATAAGTCTGTAAATACTTAACTGCCTTTTTTTCGCCAATGCCCGGAATACCTGGAAGATTATCACTTTTATCTCCCATCATTGCCTTTAAATCTACAAACTGAGAATAGTTGATTTGATATTTTTCAAAGAAAGACTCTGGAGTATAATCCTCTAAATCCGTCATACCCTTTTTAGTTAAATGGACTGTTGTAGAAGGACTGATTAACTGAAGTAAATCCTTATCTGAGGAATAGATGTCAACATGGTATCCTGCTGCCTCTCCCTTTCTTGCCATTGTTCCAATGATATCATCAGCTTCATATAAGCTTTGTTCATACTGCTTGATTCGCATAATTTCTAAGAATTGCTTAATATAAGCAATCTGCATACGAAATTCATCAGGCATAGGTGGACGACCAGCCTTATACTCTGTCATCCATTCATGACGAAGTGTCTTTTTACCTGCATCAAAAGCAACTAAGATAGCGTCGTATTTACTATTGATTAAATGATTCATCATTCTTACAAAGGCATAAATAGCATTTGTATATAGTCCTTTAGAATTTTGGGTTATATTTCCTACGGCTGCCATGCCGTAATAAGCTCTATACATTAAAGAATTTCCATCGACTAAAATCATTCTTTTCATCAAACTCACATCCTTCCTTTTATTATAACAAAATCTGAAACAAAATAAAACAAAAAACACTGAATTTTAAAAGATTTTGCTGATTAAAAATAGAGTCTTTTAACAGGAGACTTAAAAAGTGTGATAAAACTAGAGGCTGTAGTTCTATCACACTTTTTCATCTTTTAAAATAGTTTTATTTTATAATATCCTTAATTTTAGCAGCTAATATTTCAATAGCGACATCATGCTTTGTATCATTAGGAATAATGATATCTGCAAAGCGCTTGGTAGGAGCAACATATTCATCGTACATTGGCTTTACTGTACTTAAATACTGCATAATGACACTGTCTAAATCTCTACCACGCTCATGGATATCTCTTTTTAATCTGCGAATAAAACGTACATCTGGATCAGATTCTACATATATCAAAATATCGCTTAGGCCTCTAATTCTAGAATCGTATAGAGCAAGAATTCCTTCTAAAATAATTACCTTAGTTGCAGAAATAGAGAGAGTTTCATCCTTTTTACGATTATGCTCCTTAAAATCATATACTGGCGAACAAATGGTATTTCCATCCATCAATCTAGAAAGATCTGCAAATAATAAATCTAGATCAAAGGAATTTGGATGATCATAATTAATCTTTCTTCTTTCTTCTAAAGATAAATTATCCAAAGCTTTATAATAATTATCCTGACAGATAACTGCTACATCCTCTGAATGAAAGTGGTTAATGATTTCATTAACTACTGTAGTTTTTCCACTTGCTGTACCACCAGCAATTGCAATTAAAATTGGTTTCATATGTATAATCCTCCACACACTTCTTCTATTCTACCACAAACAAACGAAAATTTCGACAAAAAAAATAAAATCAGCTTAAGCTGACTTTAAAAGTTCTAGTAAAGTATCGATAACAAAAGTTACAGAAGCAACTCTTACCTCTGTTCTTCCTATATTTCCAAATTGCTTCGTGTATGTATAGATAGCACCATTAATATAAAAGCCAAAGCATACCATACCAATAGGCTTTGTAGGAGTTGCCCCAGTAGGACCAGCTATACCAGAAATACCTACACCAATATTTGCCTTAGCCTTTTTTGCACAGCCTATGGCCATTTCTTTGGCAACCTCTTCACTAACAACACCATAGGTTTCAATAGTTTCTTCTTTGACATCAACTAATTGAACCTTAGCCTCATTAGCATAGGTTACAAAGGACATATCAAAAACTGTAGAAGCAGCTGGAACCTCAACAATATTAGATGCTAGCAATCCTCCAGTACAGCTTTCTGCACAGCTCATCTTAAAATTTTTATCAATTAATGCTTGAACAAGCTCTTTATTTTTCAACTTCATCACCTACTTAATAG
>CAMWJY010000224.1 GCA_947174685.1 uncultured Mollicutes bacterium
GATATAACGAAGTGAGCTTTATGTCTTATCGAAGAAAGCTATTTAAGTTTAGAAAGCCTTATAAGCTAGATAAATCTAACCAATTGTTTTATAAAGCAATGAAGGAGAATTTAGAATATCAGTATAAGCATTGTAAAGAGTATCGAAGAATTTTAGATTCTAAAGGCTTTACTCCTAAGGATTTCAAATGCTATGAGGATATAGCTAAAATTCCTTTTTTACCTACGCTTTACTTTAAGCATCATGAACTTATTTCTATGAGTAAAAAGCGAATGATTATTAAAGCTACATCCAGCGGTACCAGTGGAAAGAAATCATTAATTGGATTTAATTTAAAGAGTTTACTGAGAGGCTTAAGTATGGTGATCCGTGTAGGTAGATATCATCATTTATGGAGCTTAAAGCCTGTCCATTATGTGATTTTCGGTTATGAGCCTAGCAGAAAAAATAAAACAGCTATTTCTAAGACAGCCTTTGGTTTTACTTTTTTTGCTCCTGCGTTAAGTCGTACATATGCTTTAAGATATAAAAAGAATGGCTATGAGCTTGATATGGAAAATATGAAAAGAAAGCTTATGAAATATGCTAAGGCAAAATGCCCTGTTAGAACAATTGGGTTTCCTGCATATACCTACTTTTTATTAAAGCAGATGCAAGAAGAAGGAATTCATATTAAACTTCCTAAAGGCTCTTTGATTACTTTAGGTGGTGGCTGGAAGCAATTTTATGCGGAGAAAATTGAGAAAGAAGATTTCTATAAATTGGTTTATGATGTATTAGGTGTGGATGATAAGCACGTAATAGAATTCTTTGGTGCTGTAGAACATCCAATTTTATATACAGATTGTAGATATCATCATTTCCATGTTCCTGCCTATGGAAGAGTTATAATTAGAGATGTAAAGACATTAGAGTCAGTGCCAAATGGGCAAATTGGTTTAATTAATTTACTAACTCCAATGGTAGACAGTGTACCTATTTTAAGTATTATGACAGATGATTTAGGTATCCTACATGATGAGCCTTGTCCTTGTGGAGAACCATCACCATATCTAGAAATTATTGGTCGTGTGGGAATTAAGGATATTGTAACCTGTGCTGCAGGGGCAGAAGAGCTTTTAAAGGGGAAGTGATGGTATGATTTTATTTCATGGAGAGGTCTTAGAAAATAAAGAGCAAGACCGAATTTTAAAAGGACTATACGAGGATTGCTTAGAGACTTTAAAAAACAAGCCTAAGCTAAGAATAGAACAGGTGATTCGTGCTTGTGATCGAGTTTATCAAAAGGCTATTTTAGGAGAATATGATGAAATAGCTATGCCACTACTTAAGATGGCTGATATTTCTTATGACCGCTTTTTGTCTATGGCAAAGCTATTTTCTAAGGAAGGCTTAGAATATAAGTGTAGAATAGAATTAGGTGAAGACTATGCAAATCCAGTCTCTTTAGCGAATGGAACCAAAAGATATCGTTATCCTTTAGGAATATTATTTCATATTGCTGCTGGAAATGTAGATGGACTTCCTGCTTATAGTGTAGTAGAAGGACTACTTGCAGGAAATATAAATATTTTAAAGCTTCCTACAGGAGATAGTGGATTATCTATAAGACTATTAAAGGAACTAATTGATGTTGAACCTGCAATCAAGGATTTTGTCTATGTTTTTGATGTTCCTTCCACAGAAATCAGTACCTTACAAATTTTTGCCGATATAGCAGATGGTGTTGTTGTTTGGGGTGGAGATGTTGCTGTAGAGGCATCAAAGAAGATGACAGGCATTACGACAAAGCTCATTTCTTGGGGGCATAAGCTGTCTTTTGCTTATGCTACACCTTCTGTCTCTGATGAACAGCTTTATGAGCTTGCAAAGCATATTTGTGCTACGAATCAGGTATTATGTTCTTCTTGCCAAGGTATATTTTTAGATACGGATAGTGCCAGTGAACAGGAAGCTTTTGCAAAGCGATTCTTTGAAATTTTTAAAAAGGCCAATTTAGCTTCACCTAAGCTAGATATTGGAATGTGTGGTAAGAATACGATTCGTATTTATAATGAATTACTAGAAAATCCGAATAAAAAGATTTTGAATGCTGATGGAATCAGTGTATTTATAGAAGAGGATAGTGAGTTATGCTTATCCATGCTTTTTAGAAATGTTTGGATTAAACGACTCAAGAAAGAAGATATTATCACAAGTTTAAAAAAGCATAAGAATCATCTTCAATCCTGTGGGCTATTATGTAGTAGTAAAGAAAAAGAAGAACTTGCCCATCTATTAGCTTCTGCAGGTGTAGTTCGTATCACTAGTGGAGATATGGCAAGAATGTTCGCAGGAGAAGCACATGATGGAACATATCCTTTGCAGGAGTATAGTAGAATTGTAGAGGTTGACTAAAATGAAAACGAGGTTCAAACAACCTCGTTTTTGTAACTAAATAGAATCTTTAAATATTTTTAATTTAGCTTTTATTTCTTTTGGTAATTGATTTAATTCTATATCCTGAATAGCTGCTTCTAAAGTATATAAATGAACTAAGCAAACATTAGGAAATACTTTTCTAATTCTAAGGAAAGCTTCTTTAGATCCAATTTCAATTAACTTTTCTTTTGTTTCTATTCCTACATTAGTAAGTTTAGTTGCCATTTCTTTTCCTATGTTTTTCATTGAAGTTAAATTAGTCATATTATTTTTTTCTCTTTCTATATTTTTCTTTTGCAAAGATATAGGCTTCTTGTATA
>CAMWJY010000225.1 GCA_947174685.1 uncultured Mollicutes bacterium
GTATAAACAACGTATAGACAATTTCCTAAGACATAAAAAGATGCTTAAAGCTATGGAAAAATCCCATAATTTTAAGCATCCAATTTTATATAATTTCGTAAACTATATTGCCTTTACAATCAGTTTAATTGCTGTCTTTTCTTCTCCATCTATTAAGATATCAGAGAATGCGGGTACAACAATTAAATCCTTTCCTGTAGGAGCTACATATCCTCTTGCAATAGCAATTGCTTTAATTGCTTGATTGATAGCACCTGCCCCAATTGCTTGAACCTGAACCTGATTTTTTGTTTTAAAGGAATTAGCCAAAGCTCCTGCTACGCTGCTTGGCTTTGATTTCGTAGATACTTTTAGTATTTCCATAAAAAATACTCCTTTCTAGCTAAGCATATGCTAAAAAGGAGCAAATCATACCTTAAAGAATAGGAGCCTTAATGATTTTTTTGAAATCCTCTATTTTATTTTCTTTTCCCAAATCTAGTATGACACCATTAAGTTGAATTGTCGCATCCTCAGAAACCTTTGCAGGCTCATAAATTCCTGTTTTAAAGCGTTCGAGAATACCATCAACCTCACTCCCTAAAACAGAATATTTAGGACCACACATTCCCATATCTGTTATGTAGCAAGTATTCTTATATACCTCAGCATCATCTGTTTTTATATGAGTATGTGATCCTATAATCGCATCTACCTTGCCAGCAAAGTTATAAAAGAAGGCTCTTTTTTCACTAGTGGCTTCGCCATGGAAATCTACAATAATCTTATCTGCAGTGATATTCGGGAGCATTGACTCTAAGGTTTTAAAAGGGCAATCTAAAGGAATATTTAAATATACCCTTCCTAACAAGTTGATAAGAGCAATTGTTTCTTGATTATACTGAATATATAAAACATCTTTTCCTAAATCAGTAGTTAGGTTTGCAGGTCTTGCGATAGTCGCATCATCTATAAACTCTTTAATTTCTGACTTAGAGAAGGTATGATTTCCCATAGTCATTCCTGCAATACCTAAGCCTTTAAGCTGCTTATAGTGAATAAAGGACAATCCTCTTCCCTTTGTTACATTCTCTGCATTACATAAAACAATATGAATGTGGTTCTCTCTTTTAATTTCTTCTATATGCTTTTTTAATACGGATATCGTCTTTTCTCCAACAATATCACCTAAATATAGAATTCTCATACTCCTTACCTCCTTCTAAAAAAATAGGGATGATAACCATCCCTATTAATCCTTATTTTGCAACATCTACTGCACGAGTTTCACGAATAACTGTAACCTTAATTGTTCCTGGATAAGAAAGCTTATTTTCAATTTCTTCCTTGATTTTACGAGCAATAGAAATTGTAGATAAATCATCTACCTCTTCAGGGTTTACAATAACACGAACCTCACGACCAGCCTGAATAGCAAAGGATGAAGAAACACCCTTAACGCTATTTGATATAGCCTCTAGGCTTTCAAGACGTTTTGCATAATTCTCTAAAGAATCACTTCTAGCACCAGGTCTTGCAGAGGATAGTGCATCTGCAGCTGCAACTAAAACAGCAATAATTGTTCTTGGGGCTACATCCTCATGGTGAGACGCGATTGCATCAATAACCTCTTTAGGCTCATGGTACTTCTTTGCAAGCTCAACACCAATATCTACATGAGACCCCTCAATTTCATGGTCAACAGATTTACCAATATCATGAAGTAAACCTGCACGACGTGCAATAACTTCATTTTCTCCAATTTCACTAGCAAGCTTACCTGCTATCATTGCAGTTTCTAAGGAATGCATCAAAACATTCTGTCCATAGCTTGTACGATAATTTAGTCGGCCAATTAGACGTACTAAATCAGGATGAATCTTACCAATACCTGCCTTAAATACAGCTTCTTCTCCCTTTTCACGAATTGCCATTTCAACTTCTCCACGGCAACGCTCTACGACCTCTTCAATACGGGCTGGATGGATACGTCCATCTCCAACCAAAATCTCTAGGGAACGCTTTGCAATTTCACGACGAACAGGATCAAAGCCAGATAATACGACTGCCTCTGGAGTATCATCAATAATCAAATCTACACCAGTTAAAGACTCTAAGGTTCTTATATTACGTCCTTCACGTCCTATGATACGTCCTTTCATTTCATCTACAGGTAAGGATACTGTAGAAACTGTAGTTTCACCAGCAGTTTCACCAGCATACTTTTGAATTGCTAGGGCTAATATATTTTTAGCCTTACTCTTCACCTCTAAACGAGCCTTTTCCTCTTCCTCTTTAATATAGGTTGCAATTTCCGTGCTCATCTCCTCACGAACACGATCCATTATGATTGTTCTTGCTTCATCCTTAGTTAATGCAGCAATCTCAATCAACTTTTGTTCTTGTTGCTTCAAAATAGCTTCAACCTTATTATTTTGTTGTTCTAATTCATTTTTCTTTTCATCAATCTTATTTTCTTTAGTATTCAACATTTCCTCACGTCTATCTAAGTTAATAGAACGACGATCTAAAGTATCCTCTCTTTGATTTAGCTTATTTTCTAAATCAACGACAGCACTCCTTCTTTCTTTAATGTCTCTATCCGCATCAGCCTTCATACTTGCGATTTCTTGCTTTGCCTCTTGTAAAGCTTCTTTTTTCTTCTTTTCCGCCTCAGACTCTGCTATCGCAATAATATTTTCAGCTTCTGTCTTTGTACGTGCAAATGACTTTTCATGCATTTTAACACGTATAAAAT
>CAMWJY010000226.1 GCA_947174685.1 uncultured Mollicutes bacterium
GATGATAACAACTCCATACAGCTACTTCATTTTTCTTTTTCAACTCTTCTTTATTTTCCTTTAAGGATAAATTTGACTTCGGGTAAATTGGTTTTAATATATGTACAATAAATATACGTTTTTCAATTCCTTCTTTATTCAGCTTACCTGTTTTTTTAAAGGTAATGAAGATTGGAAGGATGGGGACCATATACTTAGCAGCATAATGGAAGGCACCCATTTGATAAGGTCTAGGCTTTTCATAGCACCACCATTCTGATGATTCAGGGAAAAAGGTAACAAGCTCATTTTGTTTTAAATAGTGTTCTAATTGCTGCTGAAATTTTTTCATCATACTCTGCTTAGAAGGAATTGGAAAAATCCCATAGGCTCTCATATAGGTACCTAGTCTACACTTCATATTATTGAATTCTGCTGCTGTGAAATGGAGCTTATGCTTTCTTAAGGCATATCCAATCGCAACAGAATCTAGCTTGTTGACATGATTTGAGGTGACGATTGCCCCACTTTTTATTCCCTTTAAATTAGATTTTCCAACCACCTTTGTTTTTAACCAAAAGTGATTGGCAATAAAGGTATATGGCTTAATAGGAAAGGCTCTTAAGCATGTATAAAGTATTTTTTTAGATAGACTTACAGAATAGGAAAAATCCTCATCAATTTCATAGTATCCTAAACAAGGGCTATCATCAAGATGATCATTAAATCTTCCTTCTCTTTCTGCCTTTTCAATTCTTTTTAAGACATCCTTTGTAGTTTCACTTAAATTCATTAGCTACACCTGCTTAAATGCACTTTCCTTAAATTCAACCCGTTTGATTGTCTTCCAAGCCTTAGCCTTTTTAAAGGTAAATATCTTCATCATAATTCCAATATATCCCATATAGTAAAAAGGATGTGAGAGGGCAATGAAAACCTTTGTTCTTCTTTTCATTGGAAGATACTTTTTATCTACTATCATGCATCTAATTGTCATAATAAAGAAGCCTATATAGATAAGGAAAAAGGAAACAAAGGATAGGATATAAAAGACATAGGATAAGGGATGTCTTAAAATAGAGGTGATGATTCCTAATGTGAGATTTGTTAAAATCATCACACATAAAAAGCCTATATAAGCATAGACATAATAAAGACTATGTACTGCATAGAAATTTAAGGCATCCTCTTTTGTTTTCCTTGATTTTCTTTGTTCCTCATCAAAAAGTCTATCACAATCTACAACACCTGTCATCCATCGATTTCTTCGGAGGTTTGTTGCTTTAAGGCTTGTAGACTCTTCTACATAACAGACTGCATAGGATACATATTCTGTTTTATAGTGATGAATGGCACAGGCCCTTTGGAGCTCCATATCCTCTGTCAAAGTATCCTGAAATGGCCAACCATTCCACTTTTCTATTAGCTTTCCTTCTATCAATAATCCTGTACCTAAGGTCATTGTGACAATCCCTTGATCAGATTTCGCGCGATTTCCAAGCTCAGACATAAGTGTCCAAATGAGACCATTACAATAAGATGCCCAGCTATGAGAGCCCTTTTCCCCGTTTAAATAATTCTTTACGACAAGCTTAGAATTATAAACCTGCTTGCCACTACTAAAGGCACGATTCATTTCACACAAGAAAAGAGAATCTAGGATACAATCTGCATCAATGATAAAGTAACCATCATACTTCTTTTCTAGCTTTAAGATTTCCTTCATTCCATAGTCCAGGGCATGCCCTTTAGTCTTTTGGTCCTCATCAATAAAAATGGTTGCGGGAAGGGGGTGCTCTTCTATCATTTGAATTGTAGGATCCTCTGGATCCTTTACCACAATATAAACCTCAAAAAATTCCTTATCATAGGTTTGCTTTAAAATGGAATCTAATAAAGGAAGAATCGTTTTTCCTTCATTTCTTGCAGGTATGACAATCGCAAATTTATGTAGTTCTAATGATTCAATTCTTTTTTGAGGTGTTCTGTTTAAAAACCACCAGCTCATTCTTCTTTTGTAAGCAAGAAGGAAAAGCACGGTTGCAAGGATGAGCAGACAAAGCATAACAATTAAACAAATTTTCATTTGGGTTCACGTTCCTTTTTTATGTATTTTATTTTTTCATAACTGCTAAGTTTACTTCTTTTTACCATAGCTGTATAAACTTGGTTTCTTAAATCCTCAATACTATCTGCCTTATTTAATCCCTCTTTTGCATAAAAGGGACCATCTACATAGGCAATAATTTTAGTTCTCAAACATCCCTTATGATAGGTTACAGTAAAGGAGAATGTGGGCACCTCTTCTAAATAAGGATATGTAAAGGAGGTTTTAGGGAAAGGTCTTATTTTTGTATAATATGGCCAAATGTGAGCTTCTGGATAAACCATAATAACCTTTCTTCTTTGGATTAGTCTATGCAAATGTGATTTAAAATTTCGCATTCCACTTAAAGCATTCGGTATAGGTACAGCTCCAATCATAGCCATAAAATTTCTTGTTCCTTTTAAACTTAGATTTTCTGAAGAAACTAAGACATAGACACGCTTTGGAAAACAAATTAAGGAAGGCATAAAGCCATCTGCTGGAACATTTGTATGATTTGCATAAAGAAAATAACCACTTTTTTTATATTTTTTTAAGATGCTTTTATTTTCTATTTTAAAGCCAAATCGTAGCTTCATATAAATATAGGCAATAGGCTTCATAAGGATATTAT
>CAMWJY010000227.1 GCA_947174685.1 uncultured Mollicutes bacterium
CCCTAATTTGGTAAATACCCTATTCCCCCTTGACCCCCTAAAAAGTTAAAGGGCCAAATCATTTTAGTCCATGACAATATTTATATTTCTTACCTGAACCACAAGGACATGGATCATTAGGTCCAACATGAACCTTCTTTTGGTCTGGTTTTTTCTTTACAGATTCATCTCTTACCTCATTGGTGGTAAGTCCTCTCATAGGGTCTTCCTCTTCCTTAGGTAATTGAATTTGAATCTTTGTATGTGTAATATATTTTAAGATTTCAAGATTGATATTTTCATTTAGCTTTTGGAAACGAGAATAACCTTCCTGCTGATAAATCTCAAGAGGATTGGTTTGAGCATAGGATTGTAATACTACGCCCTGACGTAAGCCTTGCATATCATCAATATGCTTCATCCAGTACTGGTCTAATACTCTTAAGGAAACATCCTTTAAATAGATTTCAAATAAATTTTCAGGTAAATCTAAATGATACTTTTCTCTTGCTTCCTTAGCCACATTCTTATTTGCTTCCATAAAGCTATATGCTCTTTCGCAGATATAATCAATGATTTGTTCATCATCTAATGTCTTCAATACATTAACATCAATAGAGTTTGGTGGAAGGATAGCACCATTAAAGCTTTGAGCAATTGCATCATCATCAATTTCAAATCTCTTAGAGCTGATTTGGCGCATATGAGCATAGGTTACATTTTCGATGGCTCTTCTAAGCATATTCTTCACAAGCTCTTCAAGATTTTGAACCTTTACAACCTGCATTCTTTGTTCATAGAAAATTTCTCTTTGACGACGAATAACATCATCATATTTTAAGACATTCTTACGAGAGTCAAAGTTATTTCCTTCTACTCTTGTCTGAGCTGAGGTTACCGCTCTAGAAACCATCTTAGAGGTAATAGGTGCATCTGGGTCTCCATCCTTGTTCATTAAATTAATGATCATAGCAAGTCTTTCCTTGAATACATCTCCACCGAAGCGTTGCATCAAATCATCCTCAGTTGAAATATAGAACTGAGAGAAGCCAGGGTCACCTTGACGACCAGAACGACCTCTTAGCTGATTATCAATACGGCGAGATTCATGGCGTTCTGTACCAAGTACAACTAGACCACCAAGCTCTTTAACACCTTCACCAAGCTTAATATCGGTACCACGACCAGCCATATTTGTAGAAATGGTTACACTCTTTAGCTGACCTGCCTTGGCAACAATTTCAGCCTCACGTTCATGATTTTTAGCATTCAAGATTTCATGAGGAACTCCCATTTTCTTAAGCATTCCAGAAACAAGCTCTGATGTTTCTACATTGGCAGTACCAACAAGAACTGGTTGTCCAATTTCATATAATCTTTTTACTTCTGTAACTAAAGCTTGAAATTTAGCTTTTTGAGTAGCAAAGATTAAATCTGGCATATCCTTTCTTACTACTGGTACATTTGTTGGAACCTCTACAACATACATATTATAGATATTTCTAAATTCTTCTTCCTCTGTCTTTGCAGTACCTGTCATACCAGATAGCTTCTTATACATTCTGAAGAAATTTTGGTAAGTAATTGTGGCAACGGTTTGAGTTTCCTTTTTAATCTCTACATTTTCTTTAGCTTCTATTGCTTGATGTAAGCCTTCAGAATATTGTCTACCCTTTAGGATACGACCAGTAAAGGAGTCAACAATTAAAACTTCGCCATCCTGAACAACATATTCCTTACCATTAGCAAAGATATAGTTTGCCTTCATTGCATTGTTGATTGCGTGAACAAGCTCAACATATTGTAGGTCATAGATATTGCTTACATTAAATACCTGTTCTGCCTTTTCCATACCAGATGGAGTAAGCTGTACGTGACGTGATTCTATATCAATTTCATAATCCTCTTCTGATAAACGTTTGGCAAAGGTATCTGCACGTAGGTATAAAGAAGAATTATTCTTTGGAGCGCCTGAAATAATTAAAGGTGTTCTTGCCTCATCTACTAAAATGGAGTCAACCTCATCGATGATGGCATAATTTAGACCCTTAACCTGGGTAATCTGATTTTCATTACGTACCATATTATCTCTTAAATAGTCAAAGCCTAGCTCACTATTTGTAGAGTATAAGATATCACAGGAATAAGCTGCTCTTTTTTCTTCTGTAGTTAATTCTCTAATATTTAAGCCAACGGTTAACCCTAAGAAACGATAAATCTCACCGATTTCTCCTTCAACCTCACGTCTTGCTAGATATTCATTTACTGTAACAATATGTACGCCATTTCCACTCAATGCATTTAAATAGGCTGGCATTACTGCAGTCAAGGTCTTACCTTCACCAGTTTTCATTTCGGCAATATTACCACCATGAATTGCGGTAGCACCAATCAACTGAACATGGAAAGGCTTCATTCCAGTTACACGCACTGCTGCCTCTCTTGCAACTGCATAAGCCTCAACTAAAATATCATCTAAGGTCTTACCATTTTTTAGCTGTTCTCTTAATTCTACTGTTTTATGCTTTAATTCATCATCTGTTAATTTTGAAATGCTAGGCTCTAATGCTTCAACCTTTAAAGCAATCTTAGCACAGCGTTTCATTTCCTTATAGCCTGAATCAAATAATTTTTTTAATCCCATCATTCATCACACAAGAGTATATTACTCTTCCTTCCTAACAAAATAACACATTATATAATAC
>CAMWJY010000228.1 GCA_947174685.1 uncultured Mollicutes bacterium
AAGAAAACCAAAGCTAGAGGTTTTATTAGATCGTAATAAGGTACAGATTTCTGATTACTTTTTTATGAGAGCTGATAAGTCAAGAACGGCTTTTGTTTGTATGTCTTGGGATGGCGAGAATCCTTTTATCATTCCACCAGGAATAGATATCTTATATTACAATGATCCTAAATCTCCCAAATATGTTGCAATGCAGGAATTAACTGTTAAAGCAGATAAGCTTCTTAAAATGATTGATGGCTATGGAAATATTAGAATGGTAGATGTAAAATCTATTGGTAAGCTTAGGAAGATTATAACCAAATCTAAATTTGCTCCACTTACTGTGGAATTAAAAGAAATTAAGCTAAAAAATATTTTAGATATATAAAAAGAAAGGAAAAGAATATGGAAAAGGCAAAGTATATTGATCACACAAACTTAAAGGCAACTGCTACCTATGACGATATTTTAAAGCTTTGTAATGAGGCTAACGAGTATCATTTTGCCTCTGTTTGTGTAAATCCAAGTAATGTAAGTTTAGCTCATAAGCTACTTACAGATTCAGGTGTATTAACCTGTACAGTAGTAGGCTTCCCTTTAGGAGCAACACCAAGTGAGGTTAAGGCCTATGAAACAACTAAGGCCATTGCTGATGGTGCTGATGAGATTGATATGGTAATCAACATCGGTATGGCAAAGGCACATAACTGGGACTATGTATATGAGGATATCAAGGCAGTAGTTGATGCTGCTAAAGGTGTACTAGTTAAGGTTATTATTGAATGCTGTTATTTAACTGATGAGGAAAAGGTGGAAGCATGTAAGGCTTCTATGAAGGCTCATGCCGACTTTGTAAAGACCTCTACAGGCTTTGGTACAGGAGGAGCTACAGTAGAAGATGTAGCTTTAATGAAGAAGACAGTAGGTAATGTATGCAAGGTAAAGGCAGCAGGTGGTATTCGTGATAAGAAAACCTTTGAAGATATGATTGCTGCAGGCGCTGACCGTATTGGTTGCAGCTGTGGTGCTAAGATTATGGAGGAATACAAGAATGAGTAAAATCCCTACCCCACATATTGCTTGTGCAGATGCATCCTTAATTGCTAAGACAGTATTGATGCCAGGCGATCCACTTCGTGCTAAATTTATTGCAGATACATTTTTAACAGATGTAAGCTGCTTCACAACAACTAGAAATATGTTTGGATTTACTGGTAAATATAATGGAAAAAGAATCTCTGTAATGGGATCTGGAATGGGTATGCCATCCATCGGAATTTATTCCTATGAGTTATTTGCTTTCTATGGAGTTGAGACAATTATTCGAATTGGTTCTGCTGGTTCCTATGATGCCGATTTAAAGGTTTATGACACCGTATTAGTTACAGAAGCATATTCAGAATCATCTTTTGCAAAGACCGCTTTTGGAATGCGTGGAAGATCCTTGAAAAGTTCTAGCTCAGTGAATAATAAGCTTAGAACTGCTGCAGAAGCCTTAGGAATTCCTCTAAAGGAAGCTAAGATTCATTCAAGTGATGTTTTCTATTCTTCAAATCCAGACCATTGGAAGGATGTCCATGATACTTATGGTTGTAAATGTGTTGAGATGGAAAGCTTTGCTTTATTTGCTAATGCTAAGGCATTAGGAAAGAAGGCTGCTTGCTTACTTACCATCTCTGATTCCTTTATTAGTCATGAGGTTACCTCTAGTGAAGAGCGTCAGAAGAATTTTACAAATATGATGAGAATTGCATTAGAGCTTGCTAGCAAATAAAAAGAAGATGTATTTCTTCTTTTTTTTCTGAAGATAATAAAAGATAGGAGGTTCATTTATGAATATCTATATCAAACAAGATAAATTTCATCAGATTTTACTTAAAAAATACTATGTAACTCCTATTGTAAAGGAAGACCAAACCATAAGAAAATTTTTATGCTATTATCAAGAACTTGCATGTAAGTCATATCCTACAGAAGCTAAAATGAATATAGCTTTAGGAGACTTATATGATGCTAAGTTTCATGTTTATCTTACTTCCTTTGGTACCTATAGTGTTATAGTTTATAGCCTTTGTGCAGTTGATCCTTCTTGTGTAGATGATGATACCTACACCTTAAAAAGATTAGAAGAGGAATTTGAGCAGCTTATAGATGCGAAGATGAATTCCACTACAGCAGATAAGATTCTCTTTGAAAGAGCCTATGAGATATTTGAAAGTGATTTATTAAGCCTAAAGGAAAACTTACAGGCGATTGCTTTAGAAAAAACTCTTTCGTTGTATTTTAAAGGAACTTTAAGAGATTATTCTAAATATGGAACCTTAGAAGATTTAGAAGCAATTACGCCAGCTAAGCTATATGCCTATTATCAAAAGGTAAAAAAGGAAGAAACCATTTCCATAGGTACAGGACGTATGCCTCTTAAGGAAGAGAATAAGAAGATTACGCTAACTCCTAAAAGAAATTATCTTTTTAAGGATCGTGGTAATCCAAGTCAAATCATAGCAGAAAAAAGTAAAAGCAAGCAATGCTATTTAAATATTATTTATGAGACAGAAACCTTTTCTAATGATCCATTATTTTTTGCATGCTCTTTTTTAAACCATATTTTAGGTGGTGGAGGTTCCTCTTATTTATTTAGAAGAGCAAGAGAAAAAAGTGGTTTATGCTATTCCATATGTTCCTCCTATATT
>CAMWJY010000229.1 GCA_947174685.1 uncultured Mollicutes bacterium
TTAATGATACGGCGACCACCGAGATCTACACAAGGCTATTCGTCGGCAGCGTCATCTGTGTATAAGAGACAGCAACGAAGTATAATGGTTTTAGATGAAGAAAGAGGCGATGTTTTATGGATCCAATAGTACTTGTTATTATTATCGTAGCTGCAGTTTTATTATTATTAATTATTTTATTTGCTTTATCTTATGTAAAAGCTGGTCCAGATACAGCAATCATGGTAACTGGTTCAGGTAAAAAGAAAATATTAATTGGTAAAGCAGGCTTTAGACTTCCTTTTTTCCAAAGGACAGATTCATTATCTTTAAAGGCATTCCAAGTAGATATTAAAACAGAAGAAGCAATTCCAACAAAGGAATTTATTAACATTAATGTTGATGGTGTTGCAAACTTAAAAATATCTTCTGACCCTGAGCTATTAGAGAAAGCATTCGAATCTATTTTGAATATGGCTGAATCTGAACTACAAAATCAACTTCAGCAGGTATTACAAGGTAACATGCGTGAAATTGTTGGTACTGTTGAGATTAAAGAATTAGTAAGAGATAGACAAGGTGTTGCTAATAAGGTTAAAGAGAATGTTGTTCCTGATATGGCTAAATTAGGAATAGAGGTTGTTAACTTTAACATTCAATCCTTCTCTGATGATAATAAGGTCATTGAAAACTTAGGTATTGATAATATCAGTCAAATTTCTAAGGATGCATCTATTGCAAGAGCAAATGCAGAGCGTGATGTTGCTATTGCATCAAGTGCTGCAAGTGAAGCTGCAAATAAAGCAAAAGTTGAATCTCAAATGAAGATTGTACAACAAAATACAGATTATGAGCTACAAGCTGCTGCTTTAAAACAAAAGTCAGATACTGCAAAGGCTGTTGCTGATGCTGCTTACGATATTGAAAAGCAAAAACGTTTGGAACAAATTAATGTTGCAGAGGTTAATGCAAATATTGCAAAGCGTGAAAGAGAAGTTGAACTTGGAAATCGTGAAGTAGAATTAAAGGAAAAGAAATTACAAGCAGAAGTAAATAAGGTTGCTGATTCTAAGAAATATGCAGACCAAATGGCTGCAGAGGCAGATTTATTTTCTCGTCAAAAAGCTGCAGAAGCAAAGAAGTATGAACTAGAACAAGAAGCTGAAATGCAAAAGATTAAGGCAGAAGCAGATAAGGTTGCAAAACAAAAGGCTGCAGAAGCTTTAAAGATTCAGGCTGATTTAGAAGCAGCTGCTCAAATTGCAAGAGCGAATGCAGCTAAGGAAGCAGCTTTAGCTGAAGCTCAAGGTATTGAAGCTAGAGGTAAGGCAGAGGCTGATGCTATCCGTGCTAAAGCAGAAGCTATGAAGCTATATGGAGAGGCTGCAACTTTACAATTGATTTTAGATTCTGGTGTTTTACCTGAAATTGTTAAGGCTTATGCAGAGCCAGTTGCAAGTGCTATGAGTAAGATTGATAGTATCACAATGTATGGTGAAGGCAATACTGCAAAGCTTACAGAAGAGATTTCTAAAAATGGCACACAGATTTTTGAAGGACTTGAAAAAGCTACTGGTCTAGATATTAAATCTTTATTAGCTGGCTATCTAGGTGGCAAGCTTCTTGATAAAGCAAAAGACAAAGAATAAAACAACTAAAGGAAGCAAAAATGCTTCCTTTAAATTCTTGTTTTAAAAGACAATTATATGTTGGTGGAACTGATTATTTAATGTGATTGGAGGCGAAAGATATGAAGAATTTTGATTTGGTTCAATTCAAAGGTAAATTTAGAAATTATCAACAACGTGTGTTAGATCAAACAGAAAACTTTTTAAATGACAAAAAAATTCATATCGTTGCCGCCCCTGGAAGTGGTAAGACAATATTAGGCCTTGAATTAATACGAAGGATAGGTGGTAGCTGTATTATTTTATCTCCTACTACAACTATTAAAGAACAATGGATTGACCGCTTTAAAGAATCTTTTTTGCCGTCTGAGGAAAGCATTTCAGATTATTTTTCTTCGGATTTAAATCAAATGAAATTACTGAATTCAATCACTTATCAAGCCTTATATTCTGCTATGAATAAAATTGAAGTTTCTACCTCAGATGAAATAGTAGATTATTCTAAAATAGATTTATTTCAAATTATTCTTGAGAATGAAATCAAAACAATTTGTTTAGATGAAGCGCACCATTTACAAAATGAATGGCAGAAAGCATTAGAAAAATTTATAAGTAATCTCCCTAAAGACATTACTATAATTTCCCTAACTGCAACCCCACCATATGATGCTAAAGAAAATGAATGGAATAGATATACCTCAGTATGTGGACCTATTGATGATGAGATTTGTGTTCCTGAACTTGTTAAAGAAAAAACATTATGTCCTCATCAAGATTATATATTGTTTAATTATCCTAAAAAAGAAGAAATAGAGAGTTTTAAAGCCTATCATGAGGCTGTGTACCAAGCAATTCGTGAAATTAGTATGCTGCCATTTCTTAAGGAATGTAATCATTTACTAGAGGATTTGTATCAGACACAAGAAGTTTTTTTATATGAACATTTTAAAGATGTGGTAGCATTATTCATTTTTCTAAATTTTTTTGGATATAAACCAAATGCATATATATTTTCTAAACTAACATTCTCCAAAACATTTCCATCTCTTAAT
>CAMWJY010000230.1 GCA_947174685.1 uncultured Mollicutes bacterium
CGACCACCGAGATCTACACAAGGCTATTCGTATGCAGCGTCAGCTTTGTATACGAGACAGGAATATATTAATTAAAGCAGGAATGAATCAGGCATCTTTAGCTGAATTATTTCATATTTCTTCAGGTAGGGCATACTATATGGTGAAGAATGCAAAAGAGCATTCTATTGAGACAATTAAAAGTCATTTAGAAGAGCTAAATACTCTAGATTACCAGATTAAAACAGGGAAAATAGATGGAAATATAGGCTTAGAGTTATATTTTTTAAGATAATGGAGACATTTTGTCTCCTTTTCTATTGACAAAAAACATATTTTATTGTACTATCTAAGTAGAACAAAGGAGGCGGTATAGTGGAATGGCGACATGATAAAGCCATTTATTTACAGGTAATAGAGCTTTTCAAAAGAGACATCATCTTAGGAAAGTATAAACCAAAGGATAAAATTGCTTCTGTTAGAGAGTATGCAGTTCAGTTAGGAGTAAACCCAAATACGATAGTTAAAGTATATGATATTTTAACTGAAGAGGGATTAATAGAAGCACAAAGTACGAATGGTTATTTTATTACCGACAAGGAAGAAATTTTAAATCAATTAAAACCAGAGTTTGCAAAAACCTATTGCCAGGAGTTCTTATCGCAAATGAAAAGCATAGGATATCAAAAGAAAGAAGCAATAGAGTTATTAAAGAAGGAGGAAGAGTGAAATGGTTTTAGAATGTGTTGACGTAGTAAAAAACTATGGTCAAAAGCAAGCCTTAAGAGGCGTCACTTTAGAGCTTGAGGCTGGAAAAATTATTGGACTTTTAGGCCCAAATGGTAGTGGTAAAACTACTTTAATTAAAATCATCAATGGAATTCTACAGAAGAATTCTGGTATGATTAAGGTTTGTGGATATCCAATTGGTGTAGAATCTAAGAAGCATATTTCTTTTTTACCTGAGCGTACCTATTTGAACTTGGATATGAAAGTTAGAGAATGCATAAAGATGTTTGAGGATTTCTATGATGATTTTGATGCTGCCAAGGCACTTAGCCTAGTAGAACAACTTCATATTGATCCAAATGAGAAGATGAAGCATCTTTCTAAAGGTACAAAGGAAAAGGTTCAGCTTGTATTAGTAATGAGTAGAAATACAGATTTATATATCTTAGATGAGCCTATTGCTGGTGTGGACCCAGCAGCTAGAGATTTAATTTTAAACTTAATTGTAACGAATTTAAATCCAAATGCCTCATTACTTATTTGTACTCATTTAATTTATGATATTGAATCTATTTTAGATGATGTTGTCTTTATTAATGAGGGAAGAATTCTACTTCATCGTAATGCTGATGAGCTTAGAGCTGAGAATAATGGCAGTATTAACGATGCATTTAGGGAGGCATTCAGATGTTTCTAAAAGTATTCAAGTATGATTTTAAAGCAATTTTCTTTAAATTTTTACCTGTATTGGCTATTCTCCCAGTGATTGCCTTAATTGTAAGAATTTTTAGCCTCATAAATATTTCTGGGAATATATTTGCAGGTATGATTTTTGGATTATTTAATGCTTTGTTAATTTTGGGATGCTCCTTATTTATGGTATATACTTTAGTGATTTGTATTATGAGATATACAAAGTCACTATTTAGAGATCAAGGCTACTTGACGCATACACTTCCAGTGAATAAGCATCAGCTATTACTTTCTCAGATATTAGCAAATTTCCTTATGGAGCTTATTTCCTTAGTAGTTATCATTCTTTGTTTAATGCTTGCCTATTATGATCCTAAGATTATGAATGCTATTGTGAGTGTTATCAATGAATTCTTTAAGGTGGTTATTTCAGCAGAAGAATTCTTTGGTATGATTGGTGGAACACTGACCTTGCTCATTTTCATTATGATTTTCTCTTCTTTACAGGGACTATTCGTGATTTATACCGGAATAGCTATCGGTCATGCATTTGCTAAAAATAAAGGTATACTTTCAGTGGTATTCTGTATTGCCTTGAACTATGGCATAAGTATAGTCAATGGTATAATCAGCATGATTTTTAGTTTAACAGCAGATTATGTTGTTTTAACTATCTCAGATGCGATTAGAACAATGAACATATTCTTGGGAATTCAGCTTGCAGAATGTATAGCAATATGTATAGGTGCTTACTTCTTAGATATTTATTTAATGAAGTATAGATTGAATTTGGAATAGAAGAAGAAAAAAAAGACACTTCGGTGTCTTTTTTGTTTGGTATTTAGAAAAATTTATTACTTTAATGTATTTACTGCAGAAGCTAATTGTGACTTATGTCTAGCAACATAGTTTTTGTGAACGATGCCCTTAGCTTGAGCCTTATCTAATTTCTTATAAGCATAGGCTAATGCAGCTGTAGCCTTTTCTAAATCCTTAGCTTGAACAGCAGCTAGTACAGATTTCATTGCAGTTTTTAATGATGATTTGAAAGCCATATTTGCTTGTCTTGCTTTTTCGTTTGTTTTAACACGTTTGATTTGTTGTTTAATGTTTGCCATACTTTCACCTCCGACAACCAAATGCATTAAACATTATACCATTTCAATTTATTGAATGCAAGAAAAAAATAAAAATATGCATAGTTAAATTTAAAAAAATAGATAATATGTATAGGTGA
>CAMWJY010000231.1 GCA_947174685.1 uncultured Mollicutes bacterium
TAATGATGAGCAAGAAGTGAACCAACCGGTAAATATTAAATTATCTTATATACAACGTAGCTTAGGAAAGTTAGATAATGATAGATTACAGAAAGCAGAAACGGTTTTAAAGGCTGTATTTGAAGATATTTTTGATGAAGAGGAGGATCACGGTGACTTATAAACCAGATTTTAAAAAAGCATATATTTTAGCAAATGAAATACTACTGAAATCACGAATAATAAATGCTTTTCCTTTTTCGGTTACCCAATTAATCAAAGAGATATTAGATATACAATGTTGTAGTTTTAAAAGAGCTCAAGAACATAATGTTGATATTGAAGCATTTGGAAGCAATTCAGCAATTTTGACAGAATATTTTGGAAGACAAATTATTTTTTATAATCAGCTTGATATTGATGAAAGGGTGCGGTTTTCGATGCTCCATGAAATTGGTCATTATCTTCTTAACCATGATATGGACACTGCTAATAAAGAGCTATATGAAAAGCAAGAGATTGAAACAAATTTTTTTGCGGCTCAGCTTCTTATGCCTGAACAAACGCTGTTAGAATTACAAAGTCGAGGCAAAACTATTGATGCTGATTTTTTAATAACTTCATTTAAAGTATCTAAGGAAGCTGCAAATAAGAGGATTGGAACTATGCATAAAATAAATCCTGACTTTCGTTCTAAAGATGAAAAAGAATTTGATGATTTAATATTGATGAAGTATAAGATGTTTCTTGATTCAATAATGCCAGCGAAGAATCAATATAATTGGTTTGAAGATGAGTATGAAAGGCAGATGGAAAGAGAACACTGGTATTAAATTTTGACAGACAATTATATATTGAATATTGGTTGGGAAAATGTATGTTGAAGCGTTGCTTTTAACATAGAAAAAGCTAGAGAATAAACCCTAGCTAATTCCCTTGTCAAAGATAGTCCTTGACGTTATTTTTCACATATTAATAATACCAAAGGGTACTATCTTTTGCAAGGAGATTTTTGCAAAGGAGGTGTTGTGATATGGCAGTACATCATGGTGGCAAAGTTGGTGGAGCAGCTAGAAAATTAGCTAGTAAATCTACTAGCAAAAGCACTAAAAGTAAGGCTGGCAAGACTTTGGCTAATCACAAGGCTAAGTATCATTAATCGAGTCGCAAAGATTCACAAGACCTGAACATGTCTAAAAACTGTTCATTCTTTATATGAACTTTAATATCAGGAGGTAGGTAGATGACAATAGAATTTAATTTTTCACGGTTAAAGAATGTGTATTTTGATGCTCTTCATTCTTATGATAAATCAGTGGCATTTGATGTAAAAGTTGGGAAAGGTCAATTTTTATTTCTTATGTTTTTGGCTGAAGATGATGAAAGAGATACCTTGTTTCTGTACATGCGAAATACATTAATTATGCGAAAACTTAAAATGTATGGTAGTCATAAAAATGGAGATTTTAAGGTTTTTATCTCAGATGAAGTACAAGAACGCATGGTCGCTGAATTACAATTAAAAGAAAGAAATGGAAGTTTTGAGTTTAATACATTTCTTAGACAATTAAATGAAGCTATTCCTTTAAAGGTAGATATGAACCAAAAGGTAAATACACTAAGAAATAATAGAGATGTTATTCAGAATGTTGCTATTAATGATATTGATAAAACGGTGTTGATTGGTACAAAAACTTTACAAAAGGGAAAACCACAAGATAAAACCTTAAGAAAATTGTATATGTTTACAGAGGAGAGCGAATCAATAATTACAGAATTTATTAGTAATCTTAAGAAGGCTAATATGACAGTTGCATGGACAACAGAAGACCAAAGGTTTAAAGCCGCCGATATTAACTCATTAATTAATAGTATTAATATTAAAATTTAAAAGCAAAAAATATGGAGGTGCTTGAGTATTGGAGAGTACTTATGTTAAGAATTTGATTATGACCGTAATTGCAGCTTCTGAAAGTGATGTATGGCAAGAGGCAGTAACTGAATGGGAAATATATGATTGTGAGGAAGATGAAAGCTGTTCAGAAGAGTGCATATGTGGAAAAGAGAATATTAAGTACCTATATAGGATAAGAAATGTAATTAACGGAAATACATTGTTCCCTATAGGCAGTTCCTGTATAAAAAAATTTAATAGAACTGACTTAAAAGAAGAGGCATCAGTTAGGGAAGGGATGTTTAGGCTGTTGCATGCGGTTGATGAGAATAAATATTTATCACTTTCTTCTGATTTGTTTTCGCGTAGATTGTTAAAATATTTATATGACCAAGGAGCTTTTGATACTGAGTATAATCATTATGATGGTGTAAATGATTATGAATTCATGTTAAAAATGTTCAATAAAAGAGATAAAAGTTCTATTACTATAAAACAAGATAAAAAAATCAAGGCAGTATTGTTAAATTCTGTAAAACCTTTTTTGTTAGAAACATTAGCTGAAAAGGTTATATAGGAAAAGTCGCTAGCTTTGTTTTTGAATCGAGCTTCATCCCTTTATTTTTAAGGGATGAGGCTTTTTTGTTTTTCTGCATTTTTTATGATTTTGCCAATCACTTTTTCTTTTTGTTCGTTAAGTGTTATCAGTAACAATTTACTCATATCCCCACCTTAATACCATACTTTTTCCATTTAGATATAAC
>CAMWJY010000232.1 GCA_947174685.1 uncultured Mollicutes bacterium
CAAGTGCAGATATCAATGATGTTGATATCATAGCTCCTCTTTGGGGTAGAAAATAGTTAATTATATTTCTTTATCTATTCTTATTAGCAATTAAGATATTGTTATAGTTTATAACCAAAATATAATTATACGGATTAGGCTTAATCCGTATGATTTTGGATTATAATACAAAATCGAGTTCGTATTTACGAATTAATGAGGCGGTGATACAGTGGATAATATGAAAAAAATAGATTTGATATTTTTTACCATTCTTGCAGTGCTTGCAGAGCTTATTACTTCTTTAAGCTTTAAGTATTTGCGTTCTGGGTTCTATTTTAGTTTTGCAATATTGATATTTATTGTCTTTTCTATAAGATGGGGAAAAATTGCAATCATATCCTTAGTATTATCAGGTATCCCTTTACTATTTACAGATCCAATAGGAGGAAGCTTCCAAATAAAAGAGATTTGGCAAGGAATCCTAGTTCATATTGTTGTGAATGGATTTGCAGTTATTCCAATTGCTATCTATGGAAAAAGAGATCGAAATAAGATAGCAAAAAGTCCATTATACTTATTTATATATGTGGTTACAGTTTTTTTGTCTCTATCGTTAGGTATGGAGATAGTATTACTAATAATAAACAGAGATCCTATAGGAGCGTGGAGATATTTCTCATCGCGGATATTTACTCTAATTCTTACATTTATTATCTTGCTCATTTTATTGCATCTTAAGACAAAGCTGATTTGTGATATGACAAGATATTTAGAAGAAGAAGTTATAGAGGATTGTTTTAATGAAATTTTGGAGAAAGGAGAAAGTGAAACAAATGAACGGAATACAGATGAGACGAGGGAACGTCAAGAAAATTTTGCGTGAAATTAAAAAGGAATGGATGCTATATTTGCTTCTAATTCCAATTGTAGTATGGTTTGGATTATTTGTATATAAGCCAATGGCAGGAATTTTGATAGCCTTTAAACGTTATGAGCCTGACAAAGGAATTTTTGGTAGCGAATTTTTAGGAGTGTCCAATTTTGTGACATTGGTTACTGGTATTTGGAAAGAAGATTTTTGGACGGCCTTTAGAAATACATTTATCATAAGTGCATATGGTTTAGTATTTGGCTTTCCTATCCCAATTATTCTTGCTTTATTCTTTAGTGAAATTAGAAGTGAATGGTATCGTAAAATTCTTCAAACGATTACATATCTTCCACATTTCTTATCAGAGGTTACAATTACGGGTATTGTAATTATGCTTGTGTATTCAGGAGAAAGGTCCACAGGAATCCTTGCTCAAATTCTTTATAATTTAAAGCTAATTCCTAGAAGTAATATGATTATAGAGACTCCTAATTACTTTAGACCAATGTACCAAATAACTGGTATTTGGAAGGAAAGTGGATACAATTCTATTGTATATTTTGCTGCTATTATGGGTATATCTCCTGTAATGTATGAAGCAATAAAAGTTGATGGAGCTAATAAGTGGCAGGAAATCAGATATGTTACAATTCCTGGCATGGCACCAACATTGATTATTATGGTCATCATGCGTATAGGTAGAATGCTTTCAGTTGGATATGAAAGAGTTCTCTTACTATCCAAGACGCAAACTTACGTAACGGCAGAGGTTCTTTCGACGTTTGAACTAAGAATAGGTATGTCAACAAATGGTGATGTAAGTATAGGTTCGGCAATAGGTATCTTTAATTCTATAATTGGATTTGCCTTAGTAATTGGTGCAAACACAATTAGTAGACAGGTATCAAAAACTTCATTATGGTAAGGTGTTATTATGAATATAGAAAGATTAAGTAAAAGTGAAATCATATTTAAATTAATTGCATATTTTTTGGTCACTATATTTGCACTACTATGCTTATATCCAATCATATATGCATTTAGTGTTTCATTAAGCGGAAGGGTTGCCTATGAATCAGGTGAAATTTGGTTATATCCTAAGGATCTTACAATAGAGGCTTATCGTATTGTTCTTTATGACAAAGGCTTTTGGATTTCCTATACAAATACCTTATTTTATACCATCATAGGTACTGCATGGAGTATGCTGATTTCCTTAACTGGTGCGTATGTTTTATCAAAGGATAAACTTTTGGGAAAAAGAAAGTGGAATTTCTTACTTGTATTTACAATGTGGTTTAGTGCAGGTATGATTCCTCAATTTCTAAACTATAAGCAGCTTCATGTAGATAATAAATGGGGTATGATTGTTGCTTTTGGTGTTCAAGCATATAATATCATTCTTTTGAGAAATGCCTTCAGCGGTGTTCCAAAAGAAATAGAAGAAGCTGCAACTATAGACGGTGCTAATGAGATTCAAGTCTTTACAAAGGTTTATATACCTATGTCTAAGGCTTCAATTGCAACAGTTACTTTGTTCTATGCGATTTCTCGTTGGAATGGATATTATTGGGCTAGTATGTTATTAGCTGATTCAAAAGAAAGTCCTTTACAGGTGTATTTAAGAGGCTTAATTGAAACTTATGATAGATTATATGAAGAGTCGACAGTCGAACTGAATTACGCAGCGGATAGTTTGATATATGCGATTATTATTTGCTCCATTATTCCAGTTTTAGTGATTTACCCATACATTCAAAAATATTT
>CAMWJY010000233.1 GCA_947174685.1 uncultured Mollicutes bacterium
TTATCAAGGATGCCTTTATCATAGGCTATGATGAAGAGTCCTATATGTATATTGCTAGATCTGAGGAGTTTGCTCCTGATGAGATTGATGGCTGCATTTATGTTGCAGCTAAGGATGAGCTTTCCTTAGGTCAAAGAATCGATGTACGAGTTGTAGATGCTGATGCCTATACCTTAACTGCAGAACAAATTTAAGGAATAAAATCTAACTCTATTAACACATACTAAGAAAGGAAGAGTAAAGTGAAATTAAATGTAGTGTTATATCATCCTGAAATTCCTCAAAATACAGGCAATATTATGCGTAGCTGTGTTGGCTTTCATGCGAAGCTACATTTAATAGAGCCTTTAGGCTTTAGCCTAGATGAAAAGCATTTAAAAAGAAGCTCACTAGATTATTTTCAATATTTAGAATATGAAGTCTACAAAAACTATGAGGATTTTTGCCAAAAGAATCCTGGCAAGTATTATTTTTTTACAAGGTATGGACATAAAAGTCCTACCCAAATTGATTTTAAGGAAGCTAAGGATGAAAATATTTATTTGATTTTAGGAGCAGAATCTACTGGAATTGCCTATGATATTTTAAAGGAACATTTAGAGGATTGCTTCCGCATTCCTACTACGGATAAGGTAAGAAGCTTAAATCTTTCTAATTGTGCGGCAATTGTATTATTTTTAGCCTCTAGTCAAATCGAGGATAATGAAATATTTAAAGATGAACCAGATACCTTTAAAGGGAAAAGCTTCTTAGAGGATTTGAAGATAGAAGAATTGACAGATGTACATAAAGAATATAAGGAGTGATATTATGTCAGTGATAACAGTTACTAAAGATAATTTTAATGAGGTAGTAAAGGAAGGAACTATTATATTAGACTTCTGGGCAACCTGGTGTGGACCTTGTAGAATGCTATCTCCTGTATTAGAGACTCTTGCAGAGGAAGAAAATATTGTAGTAGGCAAGGTCAATGTTGATGAAGAGGAAGAGCTAGCAAGTAGCTTTAATATTTCCTCTATTCCAGCTTTATTTTTAGTTAAGGATGGCAAGGTTGTAAATAAAACAGTTGGCTATCAGCCTATTTCAGCCTTAAAGGAATTTATCAAATGATTTACGATTGTATAATTATTGGAAAAGGACCAGCAGGAATTACTGCTGGTATCTATTTGAAAAGATATGGCTATGAGCCTCTAATTATTGCCAAAGATGGTGGAGCCTTAGAAAAAGTTAAGGACATCGAGAATTACTATGGTATTCCTCATATTACTGGGCATGAGCTCTTAAAGGTAGGAGAAGAACAAGCGAAAGCCTTTGGAATTTCTATAAAGGAAGAAGAGGTTCTTGAAATCAATAAGGAGCTTTATTTTCTAGTGTCTACAAATGAAGGAACCTATGAAGCTAAGACAGTTATCCTTGCTTGTGGAACCTCAAGAAATCGCTATGCAAAGGCCGATCATCTAGAGGGTGTGTCTTATTGTGCTACTTGTGATGGTTTTTTCTATAGAAAAAAGAAAATAGCTCTTATAGGAAACGGGAAGTATATGGCTCATGAGCTTTCTGTATTAGAAAATATATGTAAGGATATTATTGTATTTACAGATGGCAAACCATTAGAAGCAGAAATCAATCCAAATATTCCAGTTATACTAGAGCCTATTGATAAAGTTATAGGGGAAACACATATTGAAGCAATAGAGGCAGCAGGAAAAAGCTATCCTATCGATGGCTGTTTTGTAGCCATTGGAAATGCTTCAGGCTTTACTCTTGCCAAGCATCTTGGAATAGGGTTAAAAGGAAATAGTATCCTAGTAGATGAAAGTCTTATGACGAATATTGAAGGATTATTTTCCTGCGGGGATTCTATAGGAGGCTTACTACAGGTTTCTAAAGCTGTAGGTGAGGGTGCTGTTTGTGCAACCTCTGTATCAAATTATTTAAAAATGCATAAATCCTAAATTACCTTCATAGTATTATACTAAGGTGATTTAAAAATGGTAAATGATCCAACTTTATTTATTGATAGTGTAAGTGACAAAAAAGATGGAAATGAAAATCAGGATTTTTTTGATAGTCGGAATGTGAAACGAAAAAAGGTGGCTCATCACCGATTAGAGGATATAGAGGCTATGCTTTATTATCGTATCCATGTTTTAGCTGAGATTTATACAAAACAGGGTACCTATGAAGGTATTGTCGAGGAAGTCAATGAGCTTGGCTTAAAACTCCAAATGGATAATGAGCTTAAGCTGATACCTATTGTAGAGATAGAAGACATTAATATTTTAAAATTATGATTTATATTTTATATAAGGGAAGCTACTGCGAGCAGTAGCTTTTTCTTTTTCAAACTTCAATGTTCCTCTTTTATTTGACAGCAAAATACGTAGTATGTTATAATAAAGCAAACGCTTTCATAAGTTATAGTTGAAAGAAGAAAGGGAAAAAGTATGAAGAAAAGAAAGTTTTTAATTTCGCTTCTTTGCTTATCAGCAATGTTAGGTGTATCAGCTACTGCCTTAACAAGCTGTAAAACAAAGGTAGACGATCCAGTTACTCCAGTAGTAGAGTATTGGAGAGTTACTATCGATTACAATGATGGTAAGACTCCTACAACAAC
>CAMWJY010000234.1 GCA_947174685.1 uncultured Mollicutes bacterium
TTGTTAGATAATACTCAAAAAAATTTTTTTAATCGAATTTTACTTATTTCAAATTTCAACCCCTAAAATTAGTTTTTTTTGTATGAAATCAAGCAATAATTAATTGTTTTTACAAAAGGGTAGTTTGAAAACATTTTTCCTCCACTTTTTGGATGTGTTTTTATCAATACGTTTTTTCTTGCATAATCCTTTAAGATGTTATATAGTGATTTTGCAAGGTGAAAAATGCTTTGTTAGGTTAGAGTAGATCTACCTCTTTTGCTAGAAGGATGTTTTCCATGACATATTATAAGATTACTTATGGGTTCATTTTTAACTTCTGGCACCCCATTTTAAAAAATTTTTAAGTTGGGAGGGGTACGTATGATACTACGTTTTTTTAGATATATACTTTCTAAATTACGCAAAAAAGGTAATTGTAATGTTTCTGTTACAATTACCAGATTTGTAGTAAAAAAGACAGTCTATATAGAAAAAGATTCTACCTCTGGCCCCGACAAGTCCGAGTAGAATCTATCCAAACCATGGAAAACATGGGAGGTTAGATTTTACTCTAACCTTGCAATTTATATTATATGGCATTTTCACAATAAAATCAATATTTTAGCATGGAATTTTTAACCAGTTAATTATTTGTCAAATTGTAAGCTAAATCTTCTATTTGCTTCTTACTAGCTTCATCTAAACTAGATTTGATTGTAACACTTTCTTCTAATATCATAATGTTTTTAGAATTTGCAAAATATTGTTCAATATATTTCTTAGCTGTGGGAGCCCAAGAACCATTTTCAATAATTCCAACAACTCGGTTTTGGTAGCTACGTTCTACCAAGCCATGTAAGAAGGCTTCTACTGGTGGAAACACCCCATTATTATATGTTGGAGAAGCAACTACAAGCTTTGAATATTGAAAAGCCTTACTGATGGCTTGTGCCATATCACATCTAGCCAAGTCAAAAAGCTCTACCTTACAGGTTAGCTTAGAAGCTAACTCTTCTACTGCTTTTTTTGTATTTCCATAGATAGATGCATATGCTATACATACTCCATCCTCTTCAGCTTTATAACTAGACCAAGTATTATATAAATCTAAATAATAATTTAAGTTTTCTTTTAAAATGGGTCCATGTAAAGGATAAATTGTTTGAATTTCTATACCAGCAACCTTTTTAAATAGGTTTTGAACAGGAAGACCATATTTCCCAACAATACCAATATAGTATCTTCTAGCTTCTTCCTTCCAGTCCTCTTCCATATCTAAAGCTCCAAACTTTCCAAACGCATCAGCAGAAAATAAAGATTTTGTTGTCATATCATAGGCTAGCATAACTTCAGGCCAATGAATCATTGGTGCAAATACAAACTTGAGTTTATGCGTCCCAAGATCTAAAATGTCCCCTTCTTTTACAGCCAACTTATGATCTAACTTTAAACCAGGGAAAAACTGTTCTATCATAGGAAATGTTTTTACATTACCCACTACCGTAATATCGGGGTATACCTCTAACAATTTTTGGATACTTGCAGAATGATCTGGTTCCATATGTAAAACAACCAAATATTCCGGAAGTCTTCCTTCTAAAATATTATGGATGTTTTTTAACCATTCCTCTGTAAAATGAATGTCAACTGTATCCATAATAGCTATCTTTTCATCTAAAATTACATATGAGTTATAGCTCATTCCATTTTTCACATGGTATTGTCCTTCAAACAAATCAACCTGATGATCATTTACACCAACATATTGAATCATAGTAAAACCTCGATTATTTTGCTTTATATTTTTTTACTAATGTATCAGCCTTGCTGACAAACCCTTCTAACTCGTTCCAATCTAACAAAGTGGCTCCACTAGCCTTCGCATGCCCACCACCACGATATTGTTCTGCAAGTAAATTAATAACTGGTCCGCGTGAACGTAAACGTACACGTATTTCTTCTTTAGAATACTCTAAGAATAATGCCCATACTGGACATCCTTCTATTGTGGAAATAGTAGAAACCTGTGCAGCTGCATCTTCATAGCTTACACCAAATTTTTCTACATCTTCCATCTTAAGTGTTGCATAAGCAAAACCATTCTCAGTCATCTTAAAATTAGATAAAATATGTCCCTTTAATTTTAAAGATGCAAGACTTTCAACAGAAAGATGATTATCAATGTAGCCTAAATCTACACCTGTATCAACTAGGGTTGCTGCTACCTGAAAGGTTCTAGAGGTAACTGAATCAAATTTAAATCTACCAGTATCTGTAGATATTCCTACATATAATGCTTGAGCAGCTTCTCTTGGTAATTCCCACTCATTTCTAAACATTAAATATAATTCTGTGATGATTTGAGAGCATGCAGGTGCTGTAACATCTACATATTGATAATCCCCATAATCATCTACAGGAATATGATGGTCAATTTTAATATATTCCTTTGCTAAATCTACTCTTGGATCAGATAGACGATCCTTTGTTGCACAGTCTACACAAATAGATAAAGCATCCTTAAATAAAGACTCATCAACTAATGTTGGTCTTCCGATAAAACCAACAAAATCACTTGTTTCTCCTGTAACATAAACATTTTTATTCGGATAATTTTCTTT
>CAMWJY010000235.1 GCA_947174685.1 uncultured Mollicutes bacterium
AGATATTTATATTGGTGGTGGAGAATCCTATGCTATGGAGCTTATCGCAAAGGCTATTTTTGATGTCCAAAGGAAATATCCTAAGGTGAGATTTCATATGTTTAGTGGGGATATAACTGCAGTATCTGAAAAGCTTGATAAAGGGTTAATTGATTTTGGGATTTTTATTGAGCCTGCTAATTTAGAAAAATATGAATATTTGCGACTTCCTTTAACAGATATATGGGGAGTACTTATGAGAAAGGATTCTTTCCTTGCAGAAAAAGAAGTCATTACACCTAAGGATTTATGGGATAAGCCTCTTATTCGTTCTAAGCATTCTTTAGATAAAAGTATCATTTCTGATTGGTTTTGTAAGCGTACAGAGGAGCTAAATATAGTGGCCACCTATAATCTTTTATTTAATGCCTCTCTTCTTGTAGAAGAAGGTGTAGGCTATGCGATTGGCTTAGATAAGCTGATCAATACGAGTGGAAATAGTAATCTTTGTTTTAGACCATTATATCCTAAGCTGGAATCTCATCTAGATATTGCTTGGAAGAAATATCAGGTCTTTCCTAAATGTGCTCAAGTTTTTTTAGAGTGCCTAAAAAAGTATTTGTGAAAATCTTGAAAAGCAATTTTCAAAATTGTGAATTTATGTTAAAATGAATAGAAAATAGGATAATTGGAGGACAGAACTATGGAATATGTAACATTTCAAGGTGTAACAAAAAAATATATTGCAGGAAGTCAAGAAATTCTTGCAAATAATAATGTCTCTTTTTCTATCAAGGAAAAGGAATTTTGTGTTATTGTTGGTCCTTCAGGAGCTGGTAAAACCACAATTTTAAATTTACTTGGTGGTATGGAAGGCTGTGATTCTGGTAACATTTTTGTAGATGGTGCTGAGGTAAGTAAAATGAATGATCGCGAGCTTACAAATTATAGAAGATATGATGTGGGCTTTGTTTTTCAATTTTATAATTTAATGCCTAATTTAACAGCCTTAGAAAATATTGAAATTGCAGTTGAGATATGTAAAAATCCTTTAGATCCTAAAGAGGTTTTAAGCTCTGTTGGCTTAGAGGATAGGTTAAATAATTTCCCAGCTCAGCTTTCTGGTGGGGAACAACAACGTGTAAGTATTGCAAGAGCGATTGCCAAGAATCCTAAGATACTTTTATGTGATGAACCAACGGGTGCTTTAGATTATCAGACAGGTAAAAGTATCTTAAAGCTTTTACATGACACCTGTAGACAAACCTCTAAAACCGTTATTGTAATTACGCATAATGCAGCCTTAACGAAAATGGCTGACCATGTTATACGCGTAAAGAATGGTACTGTTGAAGAGGAGTATTATAATGAACATCCTGTTCCAATCGAAGAGATTGAGTGGTGATGCTTATGAAAAAAACATTTATAAAAACGATTTTTAGAGATTTCAAAAAGAATTTGACAAGATTGATTGCCATTGTAGCAATAATGGCTTTAGGCGTTGGCTTTTTAATTGGACTTCTTTCTGCGACTCCTGATTTACAGGATTCTATGGAGAGGTATTATGATGAGACAAATCTATATGATATTTCTATAAAAAGTACGATAGGCTTTTCTATAAATGATGTAGAGACCTTAAAAGAGGAGGTAGAAGAAATTGAAGATATAGAAGGCTATTCTTCAATGGATTTTAAAACCTACTATGATGGTGTTGAAATTACTACTAGACGTATTGTGAATTCCTTTGATGCAAAAATCAATAGGCTTACGCTAATAAAGGGACGTATGCCTGATAACAAAACAGAATGCCTTGTTCAAAATATGGGAATATTTTTAGACGAAAACCCCATTGATTCAAGTATTGTTGTAGATAATATTTCTTATACGATTGTCGGTGTTTGTAATTCGCCAATGTATTATTATCGTATGCAGGAGACTACTCAAGTTGGAGATGGAAATCTTGATTCTATCATATATCTTGATTCTTCCTTTAATACTGCCCCTATCACAGATTTAGTTCTCACTATGAAAGGATGCAAGAGCCTTCATTCCTTTAAGAATTCATATTTTGATTTCTTAGAACCAATTGAGAAAAAACTAGAGGACTTGTCTAGCTCTCATATAGATAATAGAAAAAATGAATTATATAATGAAGCTTTAGAAGAAGCCAGAAAAACGATAGTAGAGATGAATCCGAATCTGCCAGAAGCCATAGTGAATTCTCTATTAGAATCTCGAATAGAAGAAATAAAAGAGAATGTAGATGCTAGATTTACAGAAGTAAAATGGTATGTGTTAGATCGAAAAAGTAACTTAAGCTATGTGACATTTGATATTAATGCAGATAAGGTCAATAATGTAGCTATTGTGTTTCCGTTCTTTTTCTTTTTCATTGCAGCCTTAATTGCATTAACCTCTGTAACAAGATTAGTTCAAGAGGATAGAAGCTCTAATGGCACCTTAAAATCACTTGGGTATTCCAATTTAAGAATCTTAAATAAATATTTTATTTATGCTTTATTTGCGTGTATTATTGGTTCTTTAGGAGGCTTATTCTTAGGTGTGTATGGACTTCCTATGGCAATCTATTTTTGTTATAATTCTTTATTTGTTATGCCAAA
>CAMWJY010000236.1 GCA_947174685.1 uncultured Mollicutes bacterium
ATCTACTATTATTATAGGATAAATCCCTAGATTTATCTACCTTTTTTATTACAATTATCACAAGCACACTTACAATTATTTCCCTTTTGACCAAAATAAGCACTAATAAAGCTATGCCTACATCTCTTAGTCAAGCAATACTCCACTAAAGCATCTAGCTTCTTATTTGCTTCTTTTCGTATTTTAGTATCCTTCTGTTGGGCAATAAAATAATGTACTGTATCTAAATCCTTAAAAGAAAATAAAACAATTCCCTCTCCATACTTGCCATCCCTAGAGGCTCTTCCCATTTGCTGAACTAAATCCTCTAAGGATTGAGGTAACTGATATTCTATAACAAAGCGGATATCAGGAATATCAATTCCCATACCAAAGGCATTTGTACAAATCATTAATCTTGATTCTCCCAGTGTAAAGAGTTCCTGATTCTTCTTTTTAGTTTCTACCTCTAAGCCGCCATGATAGAAGGTATTGGGATAATTTAAGCTTGCAAGCTTATTATGAAGAGCTTCCACCTCTTTTCTTGTGAGACAATAAATAATTCCCTTTTCCTTTGAATGCTCTTTTAAATATTTCAATAGATAGGAAAGCTTATCCTCCTTAGAAACTACTCTATAGAATAGATTTGGTCTATCCATAGGAACCTCTATAACCACACTATTTTGTAAATGGAGATACTCCTTTATTTTTTGAGTGGTGAAGTTGGTTGCAGTAGCGGTTAAGGCAAGAATCTTGGGTCTAATCTTTTGCTTTTCTATAAAGGCATAAATTTGCCCAAAAGCCAGTCGAAACCCTTCAGCCCATAAAATGGTATGTGCTTCATCTACAACAATCATAGAAATCTTTATCTTTTCCATACAGCTTAAAAATTGCTTATTTTCTAAACGTTCTGGTGAAACATAAATGAGCTTATATTTATTCTTAGTGATTTCTTGATATATCCTAAGTTGATTATCATAAGACAAATTTGAATTTAAGAAAACCGCATCTATTTTCTTTTTCTTTAGGGTAAGAACCTGATCCTCCATTAAGGCAATTAAAGGAGAAACGATAATACTTATACCCTCGAGCATATATGCTAGAACCTGAAAAATAATAGATTTTCCAAAGCCTGTTGGTAAAATTCCTATGACTTCTTTTCCTTCCATAATCATATCAATAATCTTATCCTGTGGATACTTAAAATGCTCATATCCAAAATATTCTTTTAATACTAAATTCTTATCCACTCTTATGACTCACCCATCAATCCATGACAAAATCGATATTTTCCTCTTAGCAATTTCAAATAAGCCACTTAATTAAGTTGCTTATTTGTTAAAGGCCCGCTTTTTTTCTTTTTGCAGTTCAAAGATCATTTTTTGATCTTCAATCTCTTTTTTCAAATCTTCTTCGGAAGGTAAATAAAGCTTATATTTACTTGCAAATAATCGTTGATTGCCATTCAGCATAGAATATTTTGCAATATCCTCATCTGTATCTGTACATAGGACAATTCCAAGAGTAGGATTATCATCATCACTCTTCCTTAATTCATCATACATACGAACATACATATCCATTTGACCAATATCCTGATGCGTAATTTTACCTGTTTTTAAATCAACAAGAACAAAGCATTTTAACAAATAATTATAAAATACTAAATCAATAAAATAATCTGCCTTTTCCGTATGGATATGTTGCTGTCTTGCAACAAATGCATATCCTTTTCCTAACTCTAATAAAAACTTTTGAATATTATTAATAATACCTGATTCTAAAGTGGATTCTGAATATTTAGGATTATTTTTTAAGCCTAAAAATTCTGCAATTACAGGATTTTTAATATAGCCTAATGGATCTTGCCTCTCATTTGTAATTTCTTTGATTTCCTGCTCCACAGGCTTCTTTACTTGAGAAGACAAAATCCTATAATAATATTGGGAACTGATATTTCTTTGAAGAGTTCTATAATTCCATGCTTCCCTTAAAGCTTCCTCTTCGTACCATTTCCTTGCATTGTCATCCTTTACTTGAATCAAAATTCTGTAGTGTGTCCAAGACAATAAAGATTTTCCACGCAGTGCTTGGAAAATGTTTGGATATAATTTATAGAAAGTGTAATAACTATATAAATTAGTCTTACCCAAGCCTTCTCCATAGGATTCTTTTAATGATTTAGAGAGTTTCTTTATAATCTCTAAGCCATAATTTTCCTTTCTGGTATCCTTTAATTCTTCCACAGCAATTCGATAACCTAATAACCAATTCCTTTGCAATAGAAATACATTTGCAGCTTGGTACGCACTTTTTTGCGTACTTTGAATGATATACTTAGCATCCTCCACCAAATTATCAGTCGCATTAAATACAATTAAATCCTTTTCATTCATTTTCCTTTACCTTCCTTTTCTTTTTTTACTGGGATTTAAATTCTACTCACTAAATTGCCATTTTAAAAATAAAAGCGTGATTGATTTTTGGTAGTACAGTTGTACTAAACCATTTTCAATCACGCTATCCATTCGGAAAACCACTCTACGACAATTCAGTTGTCATAGCCATCTATAGGGAGTAGAGCCCTCACATATAGACTTCTTCTAGCTACATTTTTAT
>CAMWJY010000237.1 GCA_947174685.1 uncultured Mollicutes bacterium
ATTTTTATGAATTATTTTAAAAAAAGCATTTCTTTTGAAAACGTTTTAGTATATACTTATAGATACACAATAGTTTGTTTAAGAAAAAGAAAGGATTTTTTTATGAGTAAGGAAAGTATTATTATTCTTTCATGTGTGCTATGTGCAGCTCTTGTAACATTAGCATATGTGTTTATTCTATTTAGACGTGTAAGTAGAATTAAAATTAACAATTCAAAAGTGGAAGAAATTTCAAAGTTTATTCATGAAGGTGCAATTGCATTTTTAAAAAGAGAATATATGATTATCATTCCATTTGTTCTTGGATTTGCAGTTCTATTAACAGTACTAGGTTTTATTCCAGCCTTTGAGCATGCTGAAGGAGTGGGCTGGAAGTCAGCAATTTGTTTTGTGATAGGTGCCTGCTTTTCAGGAATAGCCGGATGGATTGGTATGTTTACTGCAACTAAAGCAAATGCTAGAACTGCAATGAAGGCAGATGAAGAAGGAATGCCTCAGGCTTTAAATACTGCATTTAGTGGTGGAGCAGTTTTAGGTTTAACTGTTGCTGGCTTAGGCTTGTTAGGCTTAGTTGGCTTATTCTTTGGTGCATATGCTTTATTTAGTGTTGAAGAAGCTGCTAAGGTTGTTAGTGGTTATGGTTTAGGCTGTTCTATGATTGCATTATTTGCCCGTGTTGGTGGTGGTATTTATACAAAGGCTGCTGACGTTGGTGCAGATTTAGTAGGAAAAATAGAATCAGGAATTCCAGAGGATGATCCAAGAAATCCTGCAACCATTGCCGATAATGTTGGTGATAACGTTGGAGATATTGCTGGTATGGGTTCAGATTTAACAGAATCCTATGTTGGATCTATCATTTCTGTTTTGACCATTGCAGCTACATTATTTACTTCTGGCTTAGGAGACCTTAAGAACTTCCTGTTCCCACTGATGATTGCAGGAGTTGGTGTACTTGCTTCTATGCTTGCTGTAATCTTTATTCGTTTAAGACAGTGGAAGAATCCACATAGAGCATTAAATATTGCAACCTATGTAGCAACTGGTCTTGTTGTCATTGCTGCTTTATTTATAGGTTTATTCTATATGGGGTCTGTTCGATATTTCTTTGCGGTTCTTGCCGGTCTGATTGCAGGTATAGTTGTTGGCTTCATTGCAGAGATATATACCTCAAGTGATTATAAAGAGGTAAAGCGAATTGCTTATGAGTCTCAAACCGGACATGCTACCAATATCATTGCTGGTATGGGAAGTGGAATGAAATCCACAGGTCTTACCATTTTAGCCTTAGTTGTAGCAATTGCGATTGCATACTTTGTTTGTGATAGCTATGGTATAGCACTTGCTGCTGTAGGTATGCTTTCTACCTGTGGTATTACAGTATCTGTAGATGGATATGGTCCAATCAGTGATAATGCTGGTGGTATTGCTCAAATGGCTAAGCTAGATCCACATGTTCGTGAAATTACAGATAAACTTGATTCAGTAGGAAATACAACCGCTGCAATAGGTAAAGGATTCTGTATTGGTTCTGCAACATTAACCTCACTAGCATTAATTGTTGGCTTTTTCAGTGCTTCAAAAGTAACGGATATTAACATTTCAGATCCAGTATTTATTGTAGGTTTACTGATTGGTGCTATGCTACCTTACCTATTTAGTGCTTTAGTTATAGCTTCTGTTGGACGTGCTGCAAATAAGATGATCGAAGAGGTAAGAAGTCAATTCGAGAGTGATCCTGGCATTTTAAAAGGAGAATCTAATCCAAATTATGCGAAGTGTGTAGATATTTCCACAAAAGCTTCCTTAAAAGAAATGATTTTACCTGGTGTAATTGCCGTGTTTGCTCCTATTGTTGCCGGTTTGGTTTTAGGAAAGAATGGATTAGGTGGAGTATTAATTGGCGGATTGCTTTCTGCAATTATGCTTGCTGTATTTATGGCAAACTCTGGTGGTGCTTGGGATAATGCTAAAAAGTATATTGAAGAGGATCACTTTGGTGGCAAAGGATCTGAAACTCATCACGCTGCAATTACAGGTGATACGGTTGGTGATCCATTAAAGGATACAGCTGGTCCAGCTATGGATATCCTAATCAAATTAATGTCTATCATCGCATTAATCATTGCTCCACTTTTAGCAAATTATCAAAGCCTGTGGGATTTGATTGTAACTTGGTTAACAAAATAAAAATGAGCTAGTTTTCTAGCTCGTTTCCATAGGGAATTTTTCCACATAAGTAGAGCGCACTATACCTTGCAAGCAAGGCAGTACGCTCTTGCTTTACTTATTTATTTAATTGGAGTATAATATCAAAGTGATAAACAGTAATTTAGGAGTATGGTTATGGATTACAATTTTCGGAAGTGCAAAGAAACGGATTTGGATTTTATCTTGAAGCTCAAAGAAAAATGTTTCAGATGGTATATTGAAAAAATATATGGCTGGGACAAAGATAAGCAGTTAGAGTTTACGAAAAAAGAAATGTGTGAAAATCTTTCCGATATGAAGATTATTCAAGTCGAAGGACAGGACGTTGGGCTTTTCACATTTATTCAAGAGGAAAATGGCGATTGC
>CAMWJY010000238.1 GCA_947174685.1 uncultured Mollicutes bacterium
TGATAGTGAAAATAGAAGAAATGTATTAGAAAAATTAAAGACTGAAATTCAAGACAAGTTTATTTCTGTATATATCAAGGTTGGTGCTGATGGTAAAAACTTTGGTCATATTACAACAAAGTATATTTGTGAAGAATTTGAAGCTCAAACAGGTATACATCTAGATAAGAAGAAGGTAGAATTACCAGCTGAAATTAATTCCGTTGGTATCTTTACTGCAAATGTTCGTTTAGATAAGGATATTATTGCTACATTTGAAATTAACGTTATTGAAAAATAAGGAGGAGTAGTATGCAACAAGTGCCAAGTGTGCCAGCAAACGTTGAGGCAGAGATTGCTTTAATTGGTTGTATTTTAATGGATGAAAATTTAATCGTTGAGCTCTCTGATATACTTCTTCCAGATGACTTTTATGATGCTAAAAATCGTTTAATCTATCGAACAATGCTCAATCTTTCTAAAGAAGGAAAAAGCATAGATATTACAACAGTTGTTTCTACATTAGAAGGGAACCATTTATTAGATCAATGTGGAGGAATAGAATATTTATCCTCTATTGCGGATAGAAGCTATTCTACTCTAAACTTTGAATCCTATTGTGATTTAGTTAGTGAAGCTTCTATTAAAAGAACAACAATCCAAAAGCTAACAAAGCTTGCTCAGGACGGATATGACAGTAAGGTTGAAGCATTTGATTATGTTGATCTTGTTGAAAAGGAAGTCTTTGAGTTATCTAAGCGTAGAAAGGTAGATAGCTTTAAGCCGATTTCAGTCGTAAGTAAAACCGTATTAACCAATACAGAACAAAATTCTAGTCGTACTGATGAGGTTGTTGGTTTAGATACGGGCTTTGGCTGTTTAAATAAGTATACACAGGGATTTCAACCAGGACAATTGATTATTTTGGCAGCACGTCCTGCAATGGGTAAATCTGCTATGGCAATGAATCTAGCTGTGCGTGTTGCTAGAGCAAATAAGGGAGGACATGGCACTGTAGCTATTTTCTCTTTAGAAATGTCTGCAGAGCAATTAGTTGAGCGTATGATTGCCTGTGATAGTAACATTCGACTAAATAATATTAAGAGTGGTCGAATTGGAAGTAAGAATGACTGGACCCGTTTTAATACGGCTTGTAATAATTTAGGTCAATTGAACTTATACTTTGATGACTCATCAGATGCAAGCATATCATCTATCCGTGCAAAGTGTCGTAAGCTTGCTAGTGATGTTGGTCTTGATTTTATTGTTATTGATTATCTTCAATTAATTGAAAGTGATAGTGCAAATAGCAGAGCTACACAACAGGAACGTGTTTCTAAGATTTCTCGTAGCTTAAAGCTTATGGCAAGAGAACTAAGTGTACCAGTTCTTGCTTTATCACAATTATCTCGTGAGGTTGAAAAAAGAGATGATAAAAAGCCTATTATGGCAGATTTACGTGATTCAGGATCTATTGAGCAGGATGCAGATATTGTAATGTTTTTGTATCGTGAGGATTATTATAACAAATCTTCTACACGTAAAAATGAGGCAGATTTAATCATTTCTAAGAACCGTTCTGGTTCTACAAATAATGGTTTACCATTTATGTTTACTGGAGAATATTCTCGTTTTACAGAAAAGAAAGATGAATAAGGAGATATTATGTTAGATCGATTAAAAATTATGGATGAAAGATATGAAGAAATTAATAAGCTTCTATCTGATCCAGAAGTCGTATGTGATGTAAAAAGATTAACAGAGCTTTCTAAAGAACAAAGAGGCTTAGAAAAGCCTGTTATGTTATATCGTGAACAGCTTAAGCTAGAGGATTCCATCCCTGATTTAAAGGAAATGAAGAATTCTGATGATGCTGAGATGGCAGAGATGGCTACTTTGGAATTAGAGGAAGCAACTGCCAGAATTGCACAAATTGAAGAAGAGGTTAAAATTCTTTTATTACCTAAAGATCCAAATGATGAAAAGGATGTTATCGTTGAAATCCGTGGTGCTGCTGGTGGAGATGAAGCAAATATCTTTGCAGGAGATTTGTTCCGTATGTATTCTAAATATGCAGAATCTAAGGGTTGGAAAATTGAAGTATTAGATGCTATGGCTTCTGAAATGGGTGGATATTCGCAAATTCAATTTAAGGTAAGTGGGGAAATGGTGTATTCTTACTTGAAATATGAATCTGGTGCGCATCGTGTTCAACGTGTTCCAGTTACAGAAGCTCAAGGTAGAATTCATACCTCCACCTCAACTGTTCTTGTTATGCCAGAGGCAGCAGATATTGATTTTGAGTTAGATATGGCGGAAATTCGTATTGATACCTTCTGTTCCTCAGGACCTGGTGGACAGGGAGTAAATACAACTTATTCTGCAGTACGTGTAACGCATATTCCAACAGGAATGTATGTTGCTTGTCAGATTCACCGTTCTCAGCATGAAAATAAGGCTACAGCTTTAGCTTTATTAAAGACGAGAATGTATGATCAAATGCTTCAGGAAAAAGAAGAAAAGGAAGGAGCTACTCGTCAGTCCTTAATTGGACGTGGAGATCGTTCTGAAAAGATTCGTACATATAATTA
>CAMWJY010000239.1 GCA_947174685.1 uncultured Mollicutes bacterium
ATTAAGGGCTTTTCTAGATTCTTAAATACAGAAACCTATGACTCAGGATTATCCAGATTATTTAATCAACCAGAATTTCAGGATTATCAAATTATGCAAAAGATTCTTAAGGCAATTGATGATGAGACAATCACTGATTTTGCACAATCAGGTGCTGGAAATTTAAAAATTCAAATTGGCAAAGAAAATACGAAAGGATTAGAGGATTGTTCTATTGTAACTGTTCCTTACTACATTGATGATAATGAATATGGTACAATTATTTTAGTTGGTCCGACTCGTATGAATTATCGAGGAGTTGTTCCACTTTTAGAATATGTCGCTAAAAGTATGCCAAAATTATATAATAGGTAGGTAATGAAATTGGCTGAAGAAATGAAAGAAGAAACTAAAGTAGATGAAGAAATAAAAGAGGATCAAGTAAAGGATTCCTCTGAAGAAGCTCCTAAAGAAGAAGTAAAAACGAAGAAAGAAAAGAAAGATAAGTATAAGGAGCAGATAGCTAAGCTAGAGGCTGAGCTAAAGGATAAGCATAATGAATATTTAAAGGTCTTTGCAGAGATGGAAAACACGAAGCGTAGACTAAAGGAAGAAGCAGTAAGAGATAGAAAATATGCATCTCAAAAAGTCATTGGAGAATTAATAAATCCAATTGATATGCTATGTAAAATTGTCTCTTCTCCTGCTCCATCTCCAGAGATTGCAAATTATTTGATTGGATTTCAAATGATTACAACTCAGTTAATGGATATCTTGAAGGCAGAAGGTCTGAAAGAAATAGAAGCCTTGCAGAAGGAATTTGATCCAAATCTAATGCAAGCTATGTCTACAGAAAGTGTAGAGGATGCACCAGATAACATCGTTTTAAAGGTGATGCAATCAGGGTATATGTATAAGGATCGTATTTTAAGACCAGCAATGGTTGTAGTAAATAAAAAAGAACAAAAAGAAAATCAGGAGGAAGAGTAATTATGTCAAATAAGGTTATTGGTATTGATTTAGGTACAACAAATTCATGTGTAAGTGTTATGGAGGCTGGAGAAGCTAAGGTTATTACAAATGCTGAGGGTGTAAGAACTACCCCATCTGTAGTTGCTTTTAAGGGCGATGAAATCCAGGTTGGTGATGTTGCAAAGCGTCAAGCAATCACAAACCCTAACACAGTAAGCTCAATTAAGCGTCATATGGGTGATGCAAACTATCGTGTAGATATTAATGGAAAGAAGTATACTCCACAAGAAATCTCTGCAATGGTATTACAGAATTTAAAGAAGACAGCTGAAAGCTATTTAGGTGAAACTGTAGATAAGGCTGTTATTACAGTTCCAGCATACTTTAATGATGCACAGCGTCAAGCAACTAAGGATGCAGGTAAAATTGCAGGTCTAGAGGTTTTACGTATTATCAATGAGCCTACTGCAGCTGCACTTGCTTATGGTATTGATAAGACAGATAAGGAACAAACTGTATTAGTATTTGACCTTGGTGGTGGTACATTCGATGTTTCTATCCTATCTTTAGCAGATGGAACTTTTGAGGTTTTATCTACTGCTGGTGATAACGTATTAGGTGGAGATGACTTTGATAAGGCTGTTATGGATTGGCTAGTGGCTGAATTCAAGAGCGAAAGTGGTGTTGATTTAAGCAAGGATAAAATGGCTTTACAACGTTTAAAGGATTCTGCTGAAAAGGCTAAGAAGGATTTATCAGGTGTTACATCTGTAGAAATCAGTTTACCATTCATTTCTATGGGAGCAGCAGGTCCACTACATTTAAATAGAACACTTTCTAGAACAAAGTTTAATGAATTGACTGCTCATTTAGTAGAGCGCTGCTTAGGACCAGTTCGTAGAGCTTTAAAGGATGCTAAGCTAACCTCAAAGGACTTAGATCAAGTATTATTAGTAGGTGGTTCAACTCGTATTCCTGCAGTTCAAGATTTAGTTAAGAAGGAATTAGGAAAAGAACCAAATAAGAGTGTTAACCCAGATGAGGTTGTAGCTATGGGTGCTGCAATCCAAGGTGGTGTATTAACTGGTGATGTTAAGGATGTATTATTATTAGATGTTACACCACTATCCTTAGGTATTGAAACTCTAGGTGGTGTATTCACAAAGCTAATTGAAAGAAATACAACTATTCCTTGTTCAAAGAGCCAAGTATTCTCAACTGCTGCAGATAATCAGCCAGCTGTTGATATTCATGTATTACAGGGTGAAAGACCAATGGCTGCTGATAATAAGACATTAGGTCGTTTCCAATTAGGAGATATCCCTGCTGCACCTCGTGGTGTTCCACAGATTGAGGTTAAGTTTGATATTGATGCAAATGGTATCGTTAATGTTTCTGCAAAGAACTTAGGAACTGGTAAGGAACAAAAGATTACGATTCAAGGTGGTTCAGGATTATCTGATGCTGAAATTGAAAGAATGGTTAGAGAAGCTGAAGAAAATGCAGATGCAGATAAGAAGCGTAAGGAAGAGGCTGATTTAATCAATGAAGCTAACCAATTAATTTTCCAAACGAAGAAGGCTTTAAATGATTTACAAAATGTTGATCCAAC
>CAMWJY010000240.1 GCA_947174685.1 uncultured Mollicutes bacterium
GTTGCTACTGTTAAATATAATACTAAAAATAAATAAATCTTGATACCACTTTTCACCTTTTGTTTCATATGATTCACCAATTAAATATATGAATAAGATTTCCATTTTATGTTAAAAATAACTTTAGGTGAATATATGTGAACTACGGAATTTTATTATTAAAAATAACAGCCATCTTTTTTTGTTTAATTTTGGTGTTGAGAATATTAGGAAAGCGTGAGGTTGGAGAGCTTTCCATCTTTGATTTAGTTGTCCTTTTAATTATTGCAGATATTGGTGCTTTAGGTATAGATAATGATCAGTTTATTCTTCCCAGCTATTTCTGTGTATTTGTACTTGTAGTTTTGCAAAAGCTATTAAGCTTATTACTGATTAAATGTGCCTTTTTTAGAAACATCATAGATGGTTCTCCTACAGCCATTGTATTAGATGGAAAGCTTTTAATCCAGAATATGAAAAAGGAACACTATACCGTAGATGATTTAGTGTCCCAAATGCGTTTAGAGCATGTTATGGATATTGATGAAATAAAGTTAGCTATTTTAGAGACAAATGGTACTTTGTCTATTTTCAGAAAAGAACGCTTTGATGAGATAAAGCTTCCAGTCATTATGAGTGGTCAAATTGTTAAGGAAAGCCTCCAGCTTCTCCATTGGGAATATGATGAATTTATGAAGAAGCTTGAAAAGCATAATCTGAATTATAAGAAGATCATTTATGCATCTTTGCATGAGAGTACTTTTTATTTTTACTATAGAAAAGATAAAAAAGAACCAGAGCTAACAGGCCACACGATGCAGTTGAGATAATCAAAGTAAAGAGACTCTTGTGGAAGTAATTCATCAGAAGATATAATGCGACAACTCCTGTAAGTGGGATAAGTCGTTTGAAATTTGGCTTAAAATGTACTGCCTGGTTGGCAAAGAAAAGAAGTAAACTGAATTTAAGCATATTACCAATTACTACACTGATTAAAAACCCAGATTTGCCATAAAGATAAGTTAATATGAATACTAATCCTAGTGTCACGGTATAAGAAGCTATTGAGCATATCAATAGCTTTTTTTCTTTTTTATAGGATTGTAGAATAGAGATAAGGATTGGATTAAAGTAAGAGAAAAGATAGAATATAGCTAGCTTTTCAACAATGGGATAGGCACTAGAATCCTTATACATCAGCTGGAGGGTTTCTTTGGCATAGAACAAGCTTAGAACTAGGTTAGATGCTGCAATCACCATAGATAAGAAAAAAGCTTTTGATAAAATCTGATGTAGCTCAGGCTTCCCTTGATTTTTAGTGATTTTAGGGAAGGTGTATTTAGTTATGCTATAGACTCCAAATTGAGCAAATAAAAGAAGCGGTACAGCATAGGAACAAACTCTTGTGTAGTATAGTGTTGATTCATAAATTGTTGTCCCATTTAAGCTCATAGCATAGTAAAAAATAAGTGGTTCTAAATAGCCGGTTATTGTCACTGCAAGCTGATCTAAGGTTAGAGGAAGAGCCTGCTTTAAGATGCTTTTTTCATAGCCATTTGTTTCTACCATACGGTAGTTAAATTTATGCTTTTTTCTTACCTTGAAAAATAAATAGGTAAAGGATACAACCTCAGATAGCATGAGTGCCATAAAGCACATAAAAATCTTAAATTCTAGGCTTTGCTTGGCAAAAATAAATAGCATAGAAAAGGTCAAAGTAAATTTAGCAATTTGTTCATAAAGATTTGAAAAATAGGGCGTTTTAAAATTATTATTCGCTTCTAGATATCCTTTAAATAATCCGGAGGTATTGGATAAGTAAATCAGAGGTATACAGATTAAAAGTGGATAATATATAAAGCTATTTTGATAAATAATTTTATATAGCGGGAAAGAAAACAGCAGTATAATTGAAATAATTGAAGAGGAAATAAAGGTAATCCTGAAAGCTGATTTTAATATTGTTTTTGAGCTGTTTAGCCTTGCTGCTATATTTTGATTGACTACAGTTTGAATGGATAAGGAGGATAAGCATAGAACTAAGCTTAAGGTAGGAAATACAAAAGACATAATTCTCATACCCTCAATTGTGAGAATTCTTGTGAGTAAAATCTTGTAAATTAGGCCTAAAATCTTAATTGTAGTACCTACAATTAGAATAACTTCGATATTTGTTAACTTTTTTTTCATTTCATCAACCTTTTTTTAATAAATCTATGATATAATACAATATATGTGTTGGAGGTTTTGAATTATGAATTTAAAGAATTATGTTGCAACTATAAATGATTATCCTAAGAAAGGAATTATTTTTAGAGATATTACACCTTTAATGGGAGATGGTGAAGCTTATCGCTATTCTGTTGATGAGATTACAAAATTTGCAAAAGAGAAGAATGCAACAATGATTGTAGGACCAGAGGCTAGAGGCTTTATTTTTGGTTGTCCAGTAGCTACAAATTTAGGTATTGGATTTGCCCCTATCAGAAAGCCTGGAAAGCTTCCTAGAAAAACTTTAGATGAAAAATATGATTTAGAATATGGTTCTAATACATTATGTAT
>CAMWJY010000241.1 GCA_947174685.1 uncultured Mollicutes bacterium
ATGCCAAAAGTTGCATAGAGGTATTTTATTTTTGTTGTAAATTTGGTATAATAGCAATAGAAAACAAATGGTGATAAGATGATTAAAATATATGGTAAAAACTGTATTCGAGAAGCTATCCGTGCAAATGGAGAGCTTCAAGAGGTATTTATCCAAGAGGATGTATCAAAAAAGGATGTAGCTTTTTTAGAATTATTAAAGGATAAAAAAATAAAATATAGCATTGAGCCAAAAAAGAAAATGGATAGTTTATTTGGAACTGGTCATCAGGGGTATGGTGCGTATCATAAGGATTATAAAATCTATGGCGAGGAGATATTAGATTTTATTACGAAATCTCCAAAAAGGTTATTACTTCTAGATGGTATTATGGATCCTCATAATCTTGGTGCTATCTTAAGAAGTGTTGATGCTTTTGGCTATGATGCAGTTGTATTACCTAAGAACAGAAGCTGTTCCATTACAGAAACTGTAGCACATGTTTCCACTGGTGCTATAGAGCATGTAAAAATAGCTTACGTGAATAGCTTAAGTGTTTTTATAGGACGATTAAAGGAAGCAGGCTATTGGATTTGTGGTACAGATGCTAAGGGAGATACTGATGTATCTCAAATCGATTTAAGCTTGGATCTAGCTATAATTATCGGTTCCGAGGGATTCGGTATGACAAGAACACTTGTAAAACAGACAGATTATTTATTATCTATTCCGATGGTAGGTCATGTGAATAGTTTAAATGCATCTGTAAGTACAGGAATTATATTATATGCTTTAAAAAAATAGAATAAGGATGTATTATCAAGCAAATGACAATGAATTAATTTATTTAATTAGGGAAGGGAATACTTTAGCGTATCGTGCTTTATACAAGAAATATGAGCACTTAATCTATAAATTTTATAAAGAAAATATGGAGTCCAATGGAGTGCTTTTGCATGATTTTATGCAGGAGGGCTTAATGTGCTTAGAAAAGGCAATTCATATTTATCAAGAAAAGTACAAGTGTTCTTTTTATTCCTTTTTCATTTTATTGCTGCGAAGAAATAGTATTAGGCTTTCTAGAAAGAACGATTTGAGCTTGAGAGAAAAAAGTACAGAGTATAAAAAAGAGAATTCATTCATTTCAAGAAATTCGAGGTCTTTTTTGTTAGAAACAGTAGTTCGTGAGTTAAATCTTAAGAATCAATTAGAAAAAGATATATTTTATGATGGGATTCTTAATTCTGTTAAAATTGCTGATATTGCTAGAAAGCACGCTAGTAGCTATCAATCTGTTTATATGAAATATAAAAAAATTAAACAGAAAGTTGAAAAGATATTGACTAATGCTTAGGTTTGATATAAAATAGTATCAAGCCTTTAAAGGTTTTTTTATTTTGAGGTTTGGAGGGATTTACAGTTGCGTACAAAGGTTATACTCGTCTGTGAGGAATGCTTATCTAGAAATTATACGACAACAAAGAATCCTCAAAAAACAGTTGAAAGAATTGAAGTAAAAAAATTTTGTAAAACTTGTAATAAGCATACAATACATAAAGAAACAAAATAAGGAGAAGAGACTATGGCAGTTAAAGAGAAAAAACAAGATAAAGCATCCCGTATTTTGCAATATCTTAAGGAAACACACAAATGGGAAAATTATGTATTCTTAATTTTCTCAGTATTAGTATTGGTATTAGGGTGCCTTATACTAACAAATGCATTAAGCGTTAGACAGGATTTTTGGTTGATTGGAAAATATCCTAAGGCTTTTGGTGGTATATTGGTTGGTATTTCTGGATTATTCACGATTTATGGTTTATATCCATTCTTCAAACCAGCTTTTCCAGAATTTAAGAAGGTAACTTGGTTAACCTTTGGAAAATGGGTTGGAAATTCAATTCGTGTATTATTGTTTTTAGTGATTTTTGCATTACTATTCTTCTTATATGATGCATTTATCACCCAAATTCTTGCAAGAATTATCAAGTAGAGGCTAGAATATGAGAAGATGGTATATTGTAGGAACCTATTCTGGTTATGAGAACGCAGTTAAGCAGGACTTAGAAAAGCGTAAAGAAACCATGAATATGCAGGATAAGATTTATCAAGTCATGGTTCCTGAAGAGACTATAGAAGTAACAGATAAAAAGGGTAAGAAAAAACAAAAGGTGACTAAGCTATTCCCAGGTTATGTTTTCGTTGAGATGGAAGTTGAAGGCGAAATGGATGAAAAGGCTTGGTTTATGATTCGTAACACACCAAAGGTAACTGGATTCTTAGGTTCAAGTGGTGGTGGTACGAAACCAGTACCAGTACCTGTAGATGAAATGAATCGTATCCTAATTTCTTTAGGTATGGTTGAAAAGTCAGTTATGGACTTCAAGGTTGGAGACCATATTGAAATCGTATCTGGACCATTTGAGGGCAGAACATTTAATATTGCTTCTGTGAATGCGGATGCAGAGGAAGTAATTGTTTTAGTAGAAATGTTTGGAGGAAGTTCTACACAAATGCCCTTCAGTTTCAAACAAATT